>JBPEWX010000227.1:0-10401 GCA_052032235.1 Ilumatobacter sp.
AGGTTCAGGCCGAAGTCGGCGTCGGTCAGGTCGATCGCGATCGCCACGAGCTGACCGGCCGTCGGGTCGGCGGCGACCATGACGTTGGAGGTCGTCTGATCAGCGGGTGCGTCTTCGTAGAGGTCGAAGGTCTGCACCCGACCCTCGGCGTCGTGGAGGAGCAGGGTGTGGACGTCGCCGGTGTCGTCGAATGCCGACACATTGCTCAGGATGTGGTCGCACGTGGCGACACAGGTCGCGTCGCCGGCGCCGGCGGTGGTCACCACCACCGGTCCGCCTTCGGGCGGGTAGAAGAAGTCGGTCACGACACCGGGCTCCACGCCCATCTGCGCCTCGAACGCCTCGACGAGTCCGGTGGTGCGGACGTAGACGTCGACCGTCTGATCGGTCGAGTTGACGACCCGGTAGCCGATCGAGCCCGGCTCGTACGTCCCCGACGACGCGTCGTCGCCCGAGTCGGCCGCTCCGTCATCGGCGGTGTCGCCGGTCGAGTCGTCGGCGTCGTCGGCAACCTCGGTCGTTTCGGTGTCGTCGGACTCGGTCGACTCGGTGTCGGTCGACTCGGTGTCGGTCGACTCGGCCTCGGTCGTGTCGGTGTCGTCGGACGAGGGATCGTCGTCGCCCCCGCATGCGCCGAGGGCGAGGGCGAGGACGCCGATGACGGCCGCCGGACGGCGCCACGGGACGGTACGGGACAGGGTGGTGTGCATGCAGGGGTTCTCCGCTGTTGTTCACGGTCGGCTGTCCGCCAGCCGACGTCGACCCGCCACCGTAGTGACCGGGCCTCGGGCGATGCTGGTTCCGCCTTCGGGTCGGCGCCGTGTCAGCGGCAGTACGCCTCGGCTCCGGCGACGACTCGATCGGTGAATGCGTCGGCGAGGCGACGGTGACCGTCGGCGTCCGGGTGCAGCCGATCCGGGTCGGGGCCGGGCGTGTCGAGCCGTCCGTCGTCGAAGTCGTCGTAGTAGATCGGGTCGCCGAACAGTCCGTCGGCCGACACGAGCGGCGACTCGTCGTCGGCCGCGATCGAGCCGGCGGCGACGAGTCGCGCGTTGAATGCGGCAACGGCCTCGGCGACCGAGGGGTCGAAGCCGCTCGCGACCGGGTTCATCGGGAGCACGACGACGTGGCCGAACGCCGACTCGGCTGTGCCGAGCAGCCGCTCGAATGCCGTGAACGAGGCCGCGACGTCGAGTGAGCGCAACTGCAGGTCGACGACGCTCGGCGCCAGGACGAGCACCACGCCGCCGGGATCGTTCACCGCGGCGAGCCGATCGAGCTGTTCCGCCATGCTCGTGACGCCGTACAGCCCGATGTCGAAGCCGGCGCCGAGGACCGACGCATTGTCGACCGACACGGTCGTCCCGGGAAATTCCCGGCGCAGACGCTGCTCGGCGAGCGCCGGCCAGGCGTCGTCCGTGGGTGCGTCGACCCCGACCACGAAGTCGGGCCAGTAGTCGGTCGAGTTCCCGAGTACGACGATGTCGATCGAACGGCAGACGAGGCTGGTCGCCACCGGCGATCCCGCGGTGATCGACGGGATCGCTCCTGTCGGCCCGGTGGCAGGCGGCGCCGCCGACGACACGGTGGGCGTCGTGGGCGTCGTGGTGACGGCCGTCGTTGGCGGCACGGTGCCGGCGACCGACGTGACCGACGTGACCGACGACGACGCGTCGGGCGACGCGCACCCCGTGAAAACGACGACGACGGTGAGCAGCGCGCCGGCGCAGAAGCGCCGACGCCCGCTCACCGTCGGAATCAGAGTGCGCCGGCCGCGTTCAGGCGGGCGTGTGCACGGCCGAGGGCGCTGACCGCCTCGGCGTCGTGCTCGTGACGCAGCGTCTCTTCGGCACGCTCCTTGGCGGAACGGGCACGCTCGATGTCGACCTGGCTGCCCAGTTCGGCGGCGTCGGACAGGATCGAGACCTTGTTGTTCGAGACCTCGACGAATCCACCGTGAACGGCGACGTCCTCGGTCGAGCCGTCGGCCAGGAACACCCGGGTGTGGTTCTCGGTGAGGGCACCGAGGAACGCGACGTGACCGGGCTGGAAGGCGACCTCGCCACCACCGATCGTGCGGGTGATGACCATGGTCGCCTCGCCCGAGTAGAGCACCTTCTCGGGCGAGACCACTTCGACGGTCATGACGTTGGCCATGGTCAGCTCTCCTCGAGCTTCTTGGCCTTCGCGAGAACCTGCTCGAGGCCACCGACGTTCAGGAACGCCTGCTCGGGGACCTCGTCGACCTCGCCGTTGAGGATCGCCTCGAACGACTGGACGGTCTCCTCGATCGGCACGAACTCACCGTCGAGGCCGGTGAAGACCTTGGCGACGAAGAACGGCTGCGACAAGAAGCGCTGGATCTTGCGGGCACGGTTGACGGTGAGACGGTCCTCGTCGGACAGTTCGTCGAGACCGAGGATGGCGATGATGTCCTGCAGCTCCTTGTAGCGCTGGAGGGTCTCCTGCACACCACGAGCGATGTTGTAGTGGTGCTCGCCGACGATCTCGGGCGACAGGATCGTCGAGGTCGACGCCAGCGGGTCGACCGCCGGGTAGATGCCGAGCGAGGCAACCGTACGGCTGAGCTCGGTCGTGGCGTCGAGGTGCGTGAAGGTCGTGAACGGCGCCGGGTCGGTGTAGTCGTCGGCGGGCACGTAGACGGCCTGCAGCGACGTGATCGAACGACCGCGGGTCGAGGTGATGCGCTCCTGCAGCTGACCCATCTCGTCGGAGAGGGTCGGCTGGTAGCCCACCGCCGACGGCATACGACCGAGCAGGGTCGACACCTCGGAACCGGCCTGGACGAACCGGAAGATGTTGTCGACGAACAAGAGCACGTCCTGGTTCTGCTCGTCACGGAAGTACTCGGCCATCGTGAGCGCCGACAGGGCGACACGGAGGCGCACGCCCGGCGGCTCGTCCATCTGGCCGAACACGAGCGCGGCCTTCTCGAACACGCCCGACTCCATCATCTCGAGACGGAGGTCGGTGCCCTCACGGGTGCGCTCGCCGACACCGGCGAACACCGACACACCACCGTGCTGCGAGGCGACACGGTTGATCATCTCGGTGATGAGCACGGTCTTGCCGACGCCGGCACCGCCGAACAGGCCGATCTTGCCACCGGCGACGTACGGCGTGAGCAGGTCGATGACCTTGATGCCGGTGGGGAACACGCGAGCCGACGGCTCGAGTGCGTCGAACGACGGGGCGTCACGGTGGATCTCCCACCGCTCCATCTGGTCGAAGCCTTCGGGCTCCTCGTCGAGCGCTTCGCCCCAGACGTTCCAGACGTGGCCGAGCACCTTGTCGCCGACCGGCACCTGGATGCCGTGACCGGTGTTGCGCACCGGCGTGCCGCGCTTCAGGCCGTCGGTCGGCTTGAGGCACACGGCGCGGACGCGGCCGTTGCCGAGCTGCTGGGCGACCTCGGCGAGCACCTTCTGGCGCTCACCTTCGATGTCGACCTCGAACTCGACGGCGGTGTTCAGCTCGGGCAGTGCGCTCGGCGGGAACTCGACGTCGATCACCGGGCCGGCGATACCGACGACGCGGCCATCCTGCAGTTGGTTGTCGGTCATGGTCATGGCTGTCAGTGTCTCCTCAACCAGCGGTTTGGTCAGATGTTCTCGCCGGCGTCGGGCGAGTCGGTCGTGTTCGTGTCGGTGTTCGTACGTTCTTCGACGGCGATCGATCCAGCGTTCTGGACGTCACCGGTCGGGGTGGTGGACGGAGCCGGGTGGCCGGCGGACGAGCCGCCGAACGTGGCGTCGAGGTCGAGCTCGACGTAGCGGATCTGCTCGTCCTTGCCGGAGCCGAGCGCTTCGGCGCCGCCGACGATCTCCATGATCTCGGTGGTGATCGAGTCCTGGCGGGCGCGGTTCATGATGATGCTGAGGTTCTTGATCAGTTCCTCGGCGTTGTCGGTGGCCGACTTCATGGCCCGCTGACGGAACGCGTGCTCGGAGGCCGCTGCGTTGAGCAATGCCGCGTACACACGGGCCTCGACGTAGCGCGGCAGCAACGTGTCGAGGATCGTCGTCGGGTCGGGTTCGAACTCGTAGTCGGAGCCCGAGCCGTCGGTGGAGCCGGCCTTGCCGTCGCCACCTTCGACCGTGTCGCGCTGCAGCGGCACCAGCGGGCGCAGCACGACTTCCTGGCTGCCCGCCGAGATGAAGCGGGTGTAGACCAGTTCGACCGAGTCGACGTGACCCGATGCGTACAGCGCCACGACGTGCTGACCGATCGCCTTGGCGTCGGCGTACGTGGGGTTGTCACTGAAGCCCTGGAACGACTGACCGAGCGAGTAGCCGCGGAAGCGGAAGTACGCCTCGGCCTTCTTGCCGACCGGGATGATCTCGTAGCCCTTGCCGGCGAGGACATCGGCCTTGATCTCGCCTTCGGCAGCGCGCTGGACGCCGGAGTTGTACCCGCCGCAGAGACCGCGGTCGGCGGTGATCACGACGTAGCACTTGTTCTTGACCTCGCTCCGGCCGGCGAGCAGCGGAGAGTCGCTGCTCGCACCGGCCGCCGACAGGTCTTTGACGACCTCGGTGATCTGCTCGGAGTACGGCACCGCCGCCTCGACGCGTTGCTGCGCCTTGACGATCCGGCTCGCCGCGATCAGCTCCATGGCGCGGGTGATCTTCTTGGTGGCCTGCATCGAGTTGATGCGGCCGCGCAGGATACGTTCCTGGCCTCCTGCCATGTCAGATCACTCCTTTCGAAAGCTCGGTCGGTGGACGGGTCGAGATCATGGGACGGATCACTCGGTGGCGAGCGTCTTGTTGCTGTGCGCCTCGCCGAGCTCGTCGGCATCGACGCTGGCGGGGTCGACGTGATGACCGTCGGCACCGGTGACCTTGAACTGGGCCTTGAACGCGTCGACCGCGCCGGCCAGGCCGTCGGGCACGCCGCCCTTGATCTCGGACATCATGCCGCCGTGCAGGCCGTGCATGTACTCGAGCAGCTCACGCTCGAAGCGACGCACGTCGGCGACCGGGATGTCGTCGAGGTAGCCCTTGGTGCCGGCGAAGATCGACACGACCTGGTCCTCGACCGACATCGGGCTGTTCAGCGGCTGCTTGAGCAGCTCGACGAGGCGGTAGCCACGCTCGAGCTGGGCCTTCGACACGGCGTCGAGCTCGGAACCGAAGGTCGCGAACGCCTCCAGCTCACGGAACTGGGCGAGGTCGAGCTTCAGGGTGCCGGCGACGCCCTTCATGCCCTTCGTCTGGGCGGCCGAGCCGACTCGGGACACCGAGATGCCCACGTCGACGGCGGGGCGAACACCCGACTTGAAGAGGTTGTCCTGCAGGTACACCTGGCCGTCGGTGATCGAGATCACGTTCGTCGGGATGAACGCCGACACGTCGCCGGCCTTCGTCTCGATGATCGGCAGTGCGGTGAGCGAGCCGGCGCCGTTCTCGTCGGAGAGCTTGGCGGCACGCTCGAGCAGGCGGCTGTGCAAGTAGAACACGTCACCGGGGTAGGCCTCGCGGCCCGGGGGACGACGGAGCAGCAGCGACATCTGGCGGTAGGCCTCGGCCTGCTTCGAGAGGTCGTCGTACACGACGAGCGCGTGCTCGCCGTTCTCCATCCAGTGCTGGCCCATGGCGCAGCCGGCGTACGGAGCGAGGTACTTGAACGGTGCCGAGTCGGCGGCCGGAGCGGTCACCACGACGGTGTAGTCGAGGGCGCCGTTCTCACGGAGGACCTCGACGGTCTGTGCGACGGTCGAGCCCTTCTGACCGATGGCGACGTAGATGCACTTCACGCCCTGACCCTTCTGGTTCAGGATCGTGTCGACGGCGACGGTGGTCTTGCCGGTCTTGCGGTCGCCGATGATCAGCTCACGCTGTCCACGACCGATGGGGGTCATGGCGTCGATGGCCTTGATGCCGGTCTGGAGCGGCTCGTGCACCGGCTTGCGGCCCATGATGCCCGGCGCCTGGATCTCCATGCGGCGGAGCTGGGTGCCGGTGAGTTCGCCCTTGCCGTCGACGGGCTCGCCGAGCGCGTTGACCACGCGGCCGAGCATGCCGTCACCGACCGGGACCGAGAGGATGCGACCGGTCGCCTTGACCGGCTGGCCCTCTTCGATGCTGGCGGTGTCGCCGAGGACGACGGCGCCGATGGAGCCCTCGTCGAGGTTCAGCGCCAGACCGACCGAGCCGTCTTCGAACTCGAGGAGCTCGTTCACGGCGGCGTCGGGCAGGCCGCTGACGCGGGCGATGCCGTCACCGATCTCGGCGACGCGGCCGACGGTGCGGGCCTCGAGCGACTGCTCGAAGCCTTCGAGGTTGTTCTTGAGCGCCGAGGCGATGTCGGCGGCGGAGATGGTGAGTTCAGCCATTGCGGTGCTCCTGTCCGTCAGAGACGGCTCTTCAACTGGTCGACACGGGTACGGACACTGCCGTCGATGACGGTATCGCCGACGGTGGCGACGAGGCCGCCGATGATCGAGGGGTCGACCACGATCTTGAGGTTGACTTCCGAACCGGTCGCGTTGGCGAGGGCGGCCTTCAGTCGGGCTTGCTGATCGTCGGTGAGCGGTACGGCGCTGCGTACCTCGGCGACGGCCAGGTTCTTCGAGCTCGAGGCCCGGGCGACGAGCTTGTCGATGATCGCGGGCAGCTCGCGGGCACGGCCCGCACCGACCACCATCGACACCAGCTGGGTCGTGGTGGGCGTGGCCTTGCCACCGAGCAGGTCCTCGATGATCGCCTGACGCTTGGCGGCGGGGATGCCCTCGTCGCTCAGCGCCGTGCGCAGTTCGTCGCTCGACTCGTACGAGCGGGCGAAACGGAAGAGTTCGTCCTCGACCTCGTCGAGGGTGCCCTCGGCTCGGGCGACCTCGAACAGGGCCTTGGCGTACCCCTGGACACGTGCGTCACTCATGAGGCACCCACCTTCGAGATGAACGATTCGATCAGTTCTTGCTGCGTCGCGTCGTCGAGGGGCTGCCCGGCGACCGCACGGTCGACCGCACGACGGGACAGCATCGAGATCTCACCGCGGATCTCACCGCTGGCGCGGGAGGCGATGAGGGCGATGTCGGAGTCGGCGGCTGCCCGCAGCTCTTCGATCTCCTCGTCGAGACGGGCACGACCCTCGGTGAGGATCGACTCGGCCTCGGTGTCGGCCTCGGCGAAGAGGCGCTGACGCTCGGCGTCGATGTCGCCGGCGGCGGATCGGATCTCGGCCGCCTCGGTCGTGGCCTCGGCGAGCTTGGTCTCCGACTCGTCCATCGCCGACTGGATCCGCTCGGTGCGGGCCTCGAGGGCCTTCTTGAAGAGCGGCCAGCCGAACTTGAACAGCACGGCGAAGACGATGAGCGACGAGATCGTGCCGAAGATCAGTTCGGCCTTCTCCGGCCACAGCCAGTGCGGGGACCGTGCCGGGTCGAGCAGCTCACCGTCGGCGGCGAGGAAGCCGTATGCCAACTGGTTCATGAGCGAACCTCCGAGTTCATCACGTCGGCGACGGCGGACTCGACCTGCTCGGTCGGTGCCCGGCCGATCGCCAGTTCCAACACCTTGGACGTGACGTCGGTGACGGCGCTGCGCACGTCGGACTCGGCTGCCTCGCGGGCGGCTCGGGCCTCGGCCATGGCGGCTTCACGCTTGGCGGCGATTTCGGCGTTCACCTCGGCGAGGCGGGTCTCACGTTCACCGGCGAGCGTCGCACGGGCGGCGTCGACACGCTCGGCCGCTTCGGCGCGCACGGTGGCGAGAGCCGCTTCGTACTCGGTGACCTCGGCCCGGGCGGCGGCACGAGCGGCGTCGGCCTGCTCGAACCCCTCCTCGACCTTGGCGTAGCGGGCATCCATCCCCTTGCGGAGCTTGGGGTAGAGGAACAGCCGCATGACGACGAGGAACACGAGGAACGACCCTGCGCCCCACGCGAGTTCCTTGACCTCGGGCAGGATGGGGCTGGGCCCCTCCTCACAGGGGTGGCCCTCCGCCAGTTCTGCTTCGAACTCTTCTTCTGTTTCGAACGGGAACTCACAGAAATCTTGCGACTCTTCGAACGTCAAGTCTTTTTCGCCGCCGTCTGCCTGCGGCAGGAAGGCGACGTCGATTCCTGTGACTCCCCGGGTAACGACGGCTGTCAGCACGTCAGCTCCTTGCGGGAGAGATGGACGGATGGATTGAGCACGGGGCTCCGGGAATGATCAGGCGTGTGGCGCCGGCTCACTGGACGAGCATGGCGACCACGAAGCCGATCAGCGCGATGGCTTCGGTGAACGCCACACCCAGGAACATCGTGGTGCGGACCATGCCGGCCGACTCGGGCTGACGGGCCATGGCCTCGACGGACTTGCCGACGATGTAACCGATGCCGATGCCCGGGCCGATCGCCGCGAGGCCGTAGCCGATACCGGCACCGATCGGACCGAAGTCCGCGGGCTCGGCGACCTGAGCGAGGATGCTGAGTGCTTCCATGTTGGGTTGGTACTCCTGTTGGTGTTGGTGTGGGAGAAGGGACGGTTCGGATCAGTGCTCGGGGTGAGCCGACGAACCGATGTAGACCGCGGTGAGGATCGTGAAGATGTAGGCCTGCAGGAAGCCGACCAGGACCTCGAACACGGTCATGAGCATGAGCATGATGAACGGCAGGACGCCGAGTACTCGGAAGATGATGTTGTCGCCCTCGAGGATGAGCTCCTCGGTGAGCAACGAGAACGTCACGAGGAGGATGTGGCCGGCCAGCATGTTGGCGAAGAGACGAACGGCCAGCGAGAACGGGCGGATGACCAGGTTCGAGAGGATCTCGATGGGGCCGATCAGCGGGTAGAGGGCCGCCGGGACGCCCGGCGGGGCGATCATGTGGCCGAAGTAGCCGAGGCCCTGGTGCTTCAGGCCGGTACCGACGTACACGAGCCAGACGAGGAGGGCGAGGAACAGCGGGATCGCCATTCGGGCCGTCGCGGGCATGTACAGGATCGGGATGATGCCCGGCAGGTTGCACAGATAGATGAAGATGAACAGCGTCAGCAGGAACGGGGTCCAACCCATGCCGGACTTGCCCATCGCCGGCATGATGATCTGGTTCTCGACGAACTCGACGAGCATCTCCGCGAAGTTGCGGATGCCCTTGGGCGCCTTGGAACCGTCCTTGCTGGCAGCGATCAGGAAGATCACGATGCCGATCAACGCCGCCGCGACGGCGATGAGCGCGACCTTGTTGAAGGTCGGGAACAGGTCGCGCCAACGGAGGATTTCGTTCAGGGGCGGGAATTCGAGGGCGAGCACGTTGTTTCCGATCTGTTCCTTGTGAGAGCCGGTCGAGTGAAAGTCGTGGGGTGTTCGAGCTGGTGTCGTGTGTCGACGGTGTCGGAGCCGGGGCTACGACTTCGCCTGCTTGGGTGCCAGGCCGGGGTAGGCCAGGTTGATCGCGACGTATCGGAGCTCCCACATGAGGAGACCGAGGTGCGTCGCGATAATGGTCGCTCCGAGCGCCGGAAGTGAAATCCAGGGCTCGTCACGAACGAGAACGATGACGAGGAAGATGAGGCCGAGGCGCAGCGCATAGCCGAACAGGACGGCGCCCATCATCAAGCCGAGCGAGATCCGGGCGGCGCCCGAGACGAGTGCGGCCGAGAGCAAGAAGTTGGCCACGACGAGGCCGATGCCGACGGCGGCGCCGGCGGCGCCCTCGCTGCCCCAGATCAGGGCGCAGATCGCCACGATGACGGGGGCGATGACGAGCCCCTTCTTCGCGATGTCGAGGCTGATCATGTACTCGATCGGCTCGCCCTGCACCGGGAGCGACGTGGGCGAGATGTCGGCGGTGTCGGACATCTCGGTGTCGTCGGGGTTGGCGGTCGGGTCGGTCATGGCGTCGCTCATGCGGCGTCGGCCTCCGGGGCGCTCGGCGCAGCCTGTTCGGCGCGCTTGGCGTTGCGCTTCTCGATGCGCTCGGCCTCGAGACGATCCATCTCGGCGTCGTAGATCAGCTTCGTGCGGGCGAACGAGCCGGCCGCGGCGAAGAGGAACAGCACGATCATGAACAACGGGCGGGTGCCGAGCCACGTGTCGATCCCGAGCCCGATGAGGACGAACAGCAGGATCGTGAGCGCGATCTCCATACCACCGGCAACGGCGTTGCTGCCGAACCGACCTGCGAGCGGTGCCGACTCGGTGTCGGCGGCGCGCGGGCGGGGCGCTGGGCTGTTCGGGGACATGGAAGGAGACACTCGTCGTTGAGGGAAGATCCGAGGCCTCGGCGTGCTGGCCGCCGGGGCTTGTGAACTGCTGCACAATCTAATCGGGCGGTGTCGCTCGGGGCAACTTCGCGCGCAGATCGACACGGACAGACTTACACATCTGCGTCGTCGTCGGCGACGAGCGCGTGGTCGGCGCCGTCCGACGACGCCGCGACCGCACCCTCGCC
>JBPEWX010000228.1:0-2230 GCA_052032235.1 Ilumatobacter sp.
ACCTGCGCACCGGCGTCGGTCAGATTGGCGACCGTGCCGGCGGCGCCGAAGTCGACGTCGTCGGGGTGGGCGGTGATGACGAGGGCACGTTCGATCTGATCGGGCTGCAGCACACCGACAGGCTACGAGCCGACGGACGTGACCTGCGTCACGTACTGTCGGGTCATGGAGCAGCACGGTTTCAAGAGCACGCCCGGGATCACGGTGCCGGACGGGCTCCCCGACATCTCCGACTGGACGTTCTGGACGGGCGACCGGGCCGCTCGCGCCGAGGGGTTCCGAATCCTGCGCGACACGCCCGGCCTGGTGAAGTATCCCGAGGTCCTGCTCGCCGAGTCGCCGATGGAACCGGGCACCGGCTACTACGCCGTCACTCGCCACGAAGACGTGTGGCACGCCAGCCGAAACCCGCAACTGTTCTGCTCGGGCCGAGGTGGCGTCAACATCGGCGACCTCCCACCCGAACTCAGTGAGTTCTTCGGCTCGATGATCGCGATGGACGACCCGAAGCACTTCCGGCTCCGCTCCATCGTGTCGAAAGGGTTCACCCCGAAGCACATCTCGTCCGTCGAGGGACAGGTGACGTCGGTCGCGGCACGCCTCGTCGACGAGATGATCGAGCGTCATCCCGACGGCGCCGCGGACTTCGTCGAGTCGTTCGCCGGCCCGTTCCCGCTCGCGATCATCTGCGAGATGATGGGCATTCCGCCCGAGGACAACCAGCAGGTCTTCGACTGGACGAACAAGATCCTCGGCATCGGCGACCCGGAGTTCGGCGACACCTACGAGTCGCTCCTCACCGCTGCGCTGGAGATCAACGCGTACGCCCAGGCGCTCGGCGACGACCGCCGAGCGAACCCGCGCGACGACATCACGTCGGCACTCATGGCTGCCGATCTCGACGGCGACCAGTTGACGACGCAGGAGTTCGGCTCGTTCTTCATCCTGCTCGTGGTGGCCGGGAACGAGACGACCCGGAACGCCATCAGCCACGGGTTGAAGGCGCTGACCGATCACCCAGACCAGCGCGCGACGTGGTTCGGAGACTTCGAGACGCATACCCGCACTGCGGTCGAGGAGATCGTCCGTTGGGCGTCGCCGGTCATCCACTTCCGTCGCACCGTCACGACCGACACCGAACTCGGAGGACACGAACTCCACGAAGGCGACAAGATCGTCATGTTCTACGAATCGGCGAACCGCGACGAGCGCGTGTACGACGACCCGAAGGCATTCGACGTCACCCGTCCGATCAACCCCGCCCAGGTCGGCTTCGGTGCCGGCGGCCCGCACTTCTGTCTCGGTGCGAACCTCGCCCGCCGCGAGATCGCCGTGGCCTTCGACGAGATCCGCCGCCGCCTCCCCGACCTCCACGTCACCGCCGAGCCCGACTACCTCCAGAGCAACTTCATCAACGGCATCAAACGCCTCCCGTGCGCCTGGTGACGCAGACGTCGAGCGACGCCTGACACCGGTCGACCTCGCTTCTCGTCGCGACGCCGCAGGTCAGTGTCCGCCGGGCGCTTTTCTGCAAGCATCGACGGCGTGCAACCGCAGGTCGACGCCGACACCTCGCTGGTCGACGGCGTCCGCCTGTTCGACCCACCACCGGCGCTGCGTCGATGGTCGCCCGGCGACGTCATGCGCATCATCTTCGGCGTCCTCACGCTGTTGGCGGCGCTCATCGCGAGTGCCGCCGCGGAGAGCACGATCGACGGTGTGGAGGAAGACGTCGTCAACGGCATCGCCCGCCTCCCCGAGTCGATCGAACAGGTCGGCGTGGCGACGGCACAGCTGTTCGCGACCCTCGTGCCGCTGTTCGCCCTGGTCGTCATCTTGTGGCACCGACGCTGGCGTGTGCTCCTACACGTGTGGCTCGGCTCGTTCATCGCCGGAGCAGTGACCAACCCGGTGATCGATCTGCTCGGCGACCGTGGCGTCACGATGCGGGCGAACTCGGAGGAGCCCAGTTCGTCGTTGATCGACGCCGACTTCCCCACGACGTCGTACCTGGCGTCGGCGGTCGGGGCCGTCACGGTCGGCGCACCGTACCTGCCACGCCGATGGCGCAGAGCCGCATGGTTCTGGGTGGTCGTCCTCGTCGCGCTCCGATTCCTCGGACGGGGACAACCGCCGCTCGACGTGCTGATCGCCGTGTCGGTCGGCACGATCGTCGGTTCGCTCGTCCTGCTGGTCCTGGGGTCACCGAGCGCCGAGCCGAGCCCTGTCA
>JBPEWX010000229.1:0-6443 GCA_052032235.1 Ilumatobacter sp.
TGGGGTCGGATACATCTCGTCGACCACCGACGTGGGTACCCGAGATCGCCCGACGAGATGTATCCGACCCCGTTCGTCGGTCAGCGGAGGGCGTAGAGGCGGAAGCGGGAGTTGGACCAGATCTCCTCGTACCGGTCCGAGTGCTCGGCTCGCATCTCGCCGTCCATCGGGGCGTTGACCTCGACGACGACGAGCGTCGGTGACCACTCGTCGGGAAGCGGCCGCCACTGGTCGACCTGGATCGACCGCCGGTCGGTCATCAGTGTGAGGGCACGGGCCTTCGGGCCGGCGACGACGTCGTCGGGGTCGCTGTTGGCGATCACCGCGTCGAACAGTTCGACCGCCGACGGGTGCGTCGGGCCGAACTCGACCGCACCGGCGTCGGCGGTGCGGGCCGCACTCTCGAGTCGCAGGTTCACGTTCGCCAGATTGCCGGCCAGGATCGCCGCACAGACGACGAACGCCGCGGCGAGGCCGATCCACCGCCTGCGGAAGCCGATCAGCGTCGCCAGGCCGACGAGGGCCAACAACAGCACGATCGGACCGACGGTCGTCATGTAGCGGTTGATCGCCGACCGGAAACTGCCGCCGATCGCGAAGGCGACGAGTCCGTACACCACGAGATGGAGGTCACGACGCCGATGGATCGTGACGGCGGTGGCGACCCCGACGAGCATCGCGATCAGGACGAACCACATGGTCGCCAGGCCGAGCGTCTCGCTCCCGAGCACGGTCACGTACTGGTCCCAGGGACGCTTGAGGCCCACGAGGTCGGCGACGTGTCGGAAGTGGCGCTCCGAGAACCGGTACGTGTTGCGGATGCTGGTGCCGTCGTACTGCGGCACGAGGGTGCTCGGCAGCGCGAACTGCAGTGCGTAGACGGTGGCGAGTGCCGACAGGTGCGGCACGATGATTCGCAGCACGAGCAACCGGTCGCGGAACCAGTCGCGCACCGGCGGGGCGCCGGTCGTGAGCAGACCGATCTGGGCGCCACCGATCGCCGCCGTCATGGCGAGACCTTCCCGTCGGACCGAGAATGCCGCTGCGGCCCCGACACCGAGGAGCACGAGCGGCCACCATCGGGCGGCGACGTCGGTCAGGACCTTCGAGTCGATCGAGCGGTCGACGGCGACGAGCATCGAGAACGTGACGGCGAGGAACGGCCACTCCGACTGGATCAGCTCCGACCACGAGAACAGCACCGGCGTCAGCGCGATCGCCGGCGTGCTGACGAACGCGACCGCGGTGCCCAGGCGGCGGCGGACCAGCGCGAACCAGGCACACGCGAACACGCAGGCGCTCAACACCGTCACCACGGCGAGGTCGTCGACGTCGACGCCCACGACGGCGACGAACGGAGCCAGGATGATCGGGTAACCCCAGGGGTAGAGGGGCGGACTGAACGGCGCCCCGAGCGACTGGGTGACCGTGAACTCGTTGTCGGCGGTCACCGCTCCCGGGTTCCCGTCGACGAGGCTCTTGGCCTGGCGGATGTACAGCGCCCAGTCGTCGCCCCACCAGTGCCCCGGACGGTGACTGGCGAACATCAGCGCTGCCATGGCGCCGACCATGAGGGCCAGGCCGAGGCCGACCAGCACCGGATGCGGTCGCCGCCACCACGGCATCTCGTGCTCGGGTGGGGCGTCGTCGGGCGCTCCCGGCGCGGCAGCGTCGACGATCAGGTCGTCATCGCCCGCCGTGCCGGGCGCGTCGTCGACGACCTGGCCGTCCATGCGAGCGGTCAGCCGCCGGTGCCGAACTGGCGGTCGCCGGCGTCGCCGAGACCGGGCACGATGAACGCTTGGTCGTTCAGGTGATCGTCGATCGCGGCCGTGAAGATCTCGAGATCGAATCCGTCGTCGGCGAGACGCTGGATGCCTTCGGGGGCGGCGAGCGCGCACACGACGGTGATCGGCGTCGGTGCACCCCGCTCGAGCAGCAACTCGATGGTGTATGCGAGCGAGCCGCCCGTGGCGAGCATCGGGTCGAGGACGATCACCGGACGCCCGGCGAGCGAGTCGGGCAACTTGTTCACGTATGCGTGCGGCTCGAACGTCTCTTCGTTGCGCGCCACGCCGACGAAACCGACGTCGGCGACCGGCATCAGCTCCTGGGCGGCGTGGACGAAGCCGAGCCCGGCGCGCAGGATCGGGACGAGGACCGGCTGGACCGACAGACGCTTCGCGGGCGCGGTCGTCAGCGGGGTCTCGACGTCGACCTCCTCGGTCGGGAGGTTCTCCGTCGCGGCGGCGATCAGCAAGGTGCCGATGCGTTCGAGGTTCAGCCGGAACAGCGCGTCGGGCGTCTCCTTGTCGCGGATCCGTCGCAACGAATCGGCGACCAGCGGATGATCGACCAGGTGGACTTCGACAGGCATCAGGCAGCTCCGGGTTCGTGGGGGGTCGTGGACATCACTTGGCGCCGATCGTGGACTCGGCGCGGAGGAGGGCGTAGCGAGGCTTGATGTAGCCGTTGATGATCTTCAGGCGCTCGGGGAACGGTGCGAACGCCGACTTCATCGCGTTGATGGTGAGCCACTCGAAGTCGTACAGGTCCCAGCCGAAGGCGTCGTGGAGCTGTTGCATCTCCTTGCTCATCGACGTGTCGCTCATGAGCCGGTTGTCGGTGTTGAGCGTGACGCGGAATCGCAATCGGCGGAGCAGCCCGATGGGATGGTCGGCGATCGACGCGCACACGCCGGTGTTGACGTTCGAGGTCGGGCACAGTTCGAGGCAGACGCGCCGGTCGCGCACGAACGACGCCAACCGGCCGAGCTGTTCCTCGCCCGGCGGGCCCGTGATGTCGTCGACGATCCGCACGCCGTGGCCGAGGCGGGCGGCGCCGCAGTACTGGAGCGCCTCCCAGATGGACGGCAGGCCGAACGCCTCGCCGGCATGGATGGTCGAATGGAAGTTCTCGCGAGCCACGTACTGGAACGCGTCGAGATGGCGTGACGGCGGGTGGCCCGCCTCGGCGCCGGCGATGTCGAAGCCGACCACGCCCCGGTCCCGGTTGGCGACGGCCAACTCGGCGATGTCGCGGCTGTGGGCGGCGGTGCGCATCGCCGAGCAGATCGTGTAGATCGTCAGATCGGTGCCGGCCGAGCCTCGCTCGAACCCGGCGATGACGGCGTCGAGCACCTCCTGGAGGGTGAGACCGCCCTCGATGTGCAACTCGGGTGCGAACCGGACCTCGGCGTACACGACGTTGTCGGCGGCGAGGTCCTGGGCGCACTCGTAGGCGACCCGCTCGATCGCATCCCGGTGCTGCATGACGCCGACCGTGTGGGCGAACGTCTCGAGGTACAGCACCAGATCGTTGCGCTTGGCGCCACGGTTGAACCAGGCGCTGAGTTCGTCGACGTCGTCGGTCGGGAGGGCGCCGTAGCCGTACTCGTGTGCGAGTTCGACCACCGTCGCGGGTCGGACACCGCCGTCGAGGTGGTCGTGGAGCAAGACCTTCGGTGCGCGCTGGATCATCGGGTCGATCATGCGGCACCTCGGCGAACGTCGTCGGTCGGCGTGGCGATCATGCGGCCACGCTAGCGAGCCGACGCAGCGGGAGGCCGTCGTCGCGGCGTAACCAGTTCCATTCCGGGTACTCGGCGGCAGCCGAGATGCAGTGGACCGTGTAGGCGTGGCGGCTGCGCCCGGAACGGTTCGCGTCACTCCAGTGGGGGAGCAGACCGTCGAGCACGATCATCGTGCCGGCGGGCACTTCGAGCGGGACGAGATCGTCGGGCGGGCTGGGCAGCGGTGTCGGATCGAGCACCTCGAAGACCGTGCCGTCGTCGTCGGTCATCGCCCCGGTCCGCTTGAACAGCTGTCGCAGGCCCGTTCGGTGGCCGCCCGGTGCCGCCCACAGGCAACCGTTGTCGAGCGTGGCGTCCTCCAACGCGAACCAGAACCCGACCACGCTGATCGGATCGGTGTAGAGGAACGTCGCATCCTGATGACACGTCACCTCGCCACCGATCGAGGGCTGCTTGAAGATGTACATGCTCTGGAGGACGAGGGCGTCGTCGAGCCCGATGTCGGCGGCCACGTCGGCGAGTCGGGGCGTGTACGTGAAGCGCTCGAACACGGGGTCGAGGTCGTGCATCGCGTGGCCGAGCTTGTTGATGCTGAGCTCCTTGGCCTGGACGAGATCGCCGTCGGGGCCGAACGCCTCCTCCTCGAAGAAGCACCAGGTGGTGTCGCCGCTCGAGAGGAACTCACGATTGCTCGTGCGCTCCTGTTCCTCGGTGGTGAACACGGTGCGTTCCCCGGTCGGCTCCCACTCGTGCACGATCTCGACGGCGCGGGTGCGCAGCTCGGCGATCGATGCAGCGTCGACGAAGTCGGGAACCACGAGGAACCCGTCGCGCCGGAACCGCTCGACCTGCTCAGCACTCAACATGGCGGCCATCGTAGGCGCCTCGTCGAGCGCTCCGATCGGTGCGGATGGTCACGACCGTAGGCTGATCCGATGAGTGAGCAGACCGAGAAGCTGACCGTGCTGGGCAACACCGTGCGGCACGCGATCGAGCACGTCGAGGTGTTCCCGGCGCCGCCGAACGTGTCGATCGTGAAGTTCACCAACGACGAGCTCAACTCGATGTGTCCCGTCACCGAGCAGCCCGATC
Organism: Ilumatobacter sp.; assembly: GCA_052032235.1. GTDB lineage: Bacteria > Actinomycetota > Acidimicrobiia > Acidimicrobiales > Ilumatobacteraceae > Ilumatobacter. Next base: position 4,625 of record JBPEWX010000229.1, read on the forward strand.
TGTCGAACGTCGTCATCGAGTACGAACCCGACGAGTGGTGTATCGAGTCGAAGAGCCTGAAGCTCTACCTGTGGGGCTTCCGCGACCGGGCCGTGTTCGCCGAGGCGCTCGCCGCCGAGATCGCCGGTGAGGTCATGGCGACCGCCAAGCCCCGATGGGTCAAGGTGACGCTCACCCAACGCCCCCGTGGCGGTATCGAGATCGAGGTCACCAGCGAACTCAATCGCTGACAAGGGGTCGGATACGTTTCGTCGGTCCCGACGAAACGTGTGCGACCCCTAGTGGGCGCTGACCTTGCCGGTGGTGTTGGCGTGGAGGCGTTCGGCGTGGCGGTTCATGCCGACCAACACGGCCTCGATGCCGCGCTGGTCGAACTTCTCGACGACCGTGTCGAGCGCACCGACCGCCGACGTGTCCCAGATGCGGGCGTCGGTCAGGTCGATCTCGACCCGCTTCACTTCGACGGCGTCGTAGTCGAACGCGTGCACGATGTCGTGGGTCGACGCAAAGAAGAGCTCACCCGTGACCGAGTACAGCCGGCTGGTGTGGTCGGGATCGAGCACGCTGGTCACCTTCACGAGGCTGCTGACGTGGCGGGCGAGGAGAATCGTCGACAACACGACACCGGCACCGACGCCGTAGGCGAGGTTGTGGGTGATCACGACGATCGCCACGGTCGTGGCCATGATGACCGTTTCGGCGACCGGGTGGGTCTTGATCGTGTGCGGCTTGACGCTGCGCCAATCGAACGTGCCGACCGAGACCATGATCATCACGGCGACGAGTGCCGCCATCGGGATGCGAGCGACGAGGTCGCCGAGCGCCAGGATCAGGATCAGCAGGAACACGCCCGCCGACAGGGTCGACAGGCGGGTCCGGCCGCCGGAACGGAAGTTGATCATCGACTGGCCGATCATGGCGCAACCGGCCATGCCACCGAGGAAGCCGGTCGCCACGTTGGCGACGCCTTGGCCGCGTGACTCGCGGTTCTTGTCGGAGTCGGTGTCACTGAGGTCGTCGAGCAGCTGCGCGGTGAGCAGCGACTCGAGCAGGCCGACGAGGGCGAGGGTGAACGCCACCGGCGCGATGATGCCGAGCGTCTCGAGGTTGAACGGCAGGTCGGGGAGGGCGACGACGGGCAGCGCGCTCGGGAGGTCGCCCATGTCGCCGACGGTCGGCATGTCGATCTTCCAGATCAGCGCTGCTGCGGTGATGGCGACGATCGCGACCAGGGGGGACGGCACCGCCCTGGTGACTCGTGGAAGACCGTAGATGATCACGAGTCCGATGAGGATCGCCACCGTGTTCGCGACGATCAGGTCGCCGCGGTCGGCTTCGTCGCTGAGCAGGATGTGGGGGACCTGTGCCATGAAGATGAGGATCGCCAGGGCGTTGACGAACCCGACCATCACGGTCCGCGGCACGAACCGCATCAGCTCACCGACGCCGAGGTAGCCGAGCCCGACCTGGAAGATGCCGGCGAGGATCGTGGCGGCGAACAAGTACTCGATGCCGTGTTCCTCGACGAGCGGGACCAGCACCAATGCCATGGCGCCGGTCGCGGCCGAGATCATGCCGGGGCGACCACCGGCGAACGCGATGATGATCGCGATCGAGAACGATGCGTAGAGGCCGACCTTGGGGTCGACGCCGGCGATGATCGAGAACGAGATCGCCTCGGGGATCAGGGCGAGTGCGACGACGAGACCCGAGAGCAGGTTCGTCTTCGGGTCGGCGAACCATTCGGCGCGGGTGAACGGGGCGCGCGTCGGACGCGCGGCGGTAGCAAGAGACATTCGGGACACTCCCGGTTTGCTGG
>JBPEWX010000023.1:0-5055 GCA_052032235.1 Ilumatobacter sp.
AACCCCGGCGACATGTACGAGATCATCCGCATGCCGAGCCACCGTACCGACCCACCCGTACAACTCGCCGGTCGCACGGGTGCGGGCGTACGGTCCGGCTCGTGGGGGTGTCGACGGTTCCGGGGTTCACCAACCGGCAGTTGTGGCTGGTGCTCGGTTCACTCATGCTGTCGGTCCTGTTGGCGTCGATGGAGATCTCCATCATCTCGACCGCGCTCCCGACGATCGTCGGCGAGTTCCAGGCGTTCGAGAGCTTCGCCTGGGTCGGCACGTCGTACATCGTGACCGCGGCGATCGGCACGCCGATCCTCGGCAAGATGAGCGACCTGTACGGCCGCCGGACGGTCTTCTTGTCGACGCTCGGCATCTTCGTCTTCGGCTCGTTGCTGTGCGGCTTCGCCCAGTCGATGAACCAGCTGATCGCGTTCCGTGCCGTCCAGGGTTTCGGCGGTGGCGCCATCCAGGCGCTGGCGTTCGCGATCCTCGGCGACATCCTCCCGCCGCGCGAACGCGGACGGTACATCGGCTACTTCACCCTGGCGTTCGTCGGCGCCGCCCTGCTCGGCCCGCTGATCGGCGGGTTCATCATCGACCACTTCAGCTGGCCGTGGATCTTCTTCATCAACGTGCCGCTCGGGTTGGCCGCCGGGGCGGTGGCGTGGCGTGCGTTGCAGCTGCCGTTCCCACGTCGCAAGGCGAAGATCGACTGGCTGGGCGCAGCGACCCTGTCGATCGCGATCGGTGCGGTGATGATCGCGCTCGAGGTCGGCCAGGACGGCTGGACCGACACGCCCGTCCTCGTCCTGTTCGCTGTCGGACTGCTCACCACGCTCGCGTTCGTGATGATCGAACAGCGGGCCGAGGAGCCGATCATCCCACTCCGCCTGTTCTCCGACCGGGCGGTGCTGACCGCGACCCTGATCGGGATGAGCGCGGGCACGATCGCGTTCGGGGCCGGGCAGTTCCTGCCGCTCTACTTCCAGGACTCGCTGTTCGTGTCGCCCACCGAGTCGGGGTTGCGCATGTTGCCGCAGATGATCGGTGTCACGCTCGGCACGTTCGGGATCGGCCGTCTGATCGCGAAGACCGGCAGGTGCAAGCCGTGGCCGATCGCCGGCACCGCGATCGCCGTCGTGAGCGCGCTCGTGATCGCACGGATCTCCGGCGACACCGCCTACTCCACGCTGTTCTTCCCGATGATCGGGCTCGGGTTCGGCATGGCGTCGGTGTTCACCACCTCGTCGATCGTCGCCCAGAACGCCGTCGAGTTCCGCGACCTCGGCGTGGTCACGTCGACGATCATGTTCTTCCGCTCGCTGGGTGGCTCGCTGGGCCTCGCGGTGTTCGGCACGATCCTCAACGGGGCGATCCGCAGCGAGATCCCGGCCCGGATCGACGTGTCGGCCGAGGAGGCGAGTGATCTGATCCGTTCGCCCGAGGAGATCGAGGCGTTGCCGCTCATCGAACGGACCGCGGTGATCGACAGCGTGGCGATCGGTGTCGGTCGCGTGTATCTGGTCTGTGCGGGCGTCATGGCGTTCGGGTTCGTGGTCGCACTGTTGCTGCCCGAGCGACCGCTGCGAGCCCGAGCCGGCATCTCCGACGCCATGGAGCAGCAGAAGCCCGCCCCCACCGCCGGCGATTGACGGTCAGCGCCGGCGGTAGGCGCCGGGCGACATGCCCACCACCCGTTGGAAGTGGCGGGTGAACGCGCTCTGGTCGTAGTAGCCACACCGGTGGGCGATCTCGACGATCGGGTCGTCGGTCGCGTCGAGATCGGCCAACGCCTGCTCCAGACGAAGACGCAGCACGAGTTGCTTCGGTGACAGCCCGAGCACCCGACTCATCGCGCGTTCGAGCTGCGACACCGTCAACCCCGCGGCCGCTGCGAGATCACCGACGGTCGTCGAGGCGTCGAGGTGGCGTCTCGCGTAGTCGACGGCGCGTGCCAGCCCCTCGTGTGGGGCGGCCGCGTCGGCGGGCGTCCGGAGATCGACCGACACGCTGACGATCCCCGTGGGCCGGCCGTCGTCGCCGATCAATCGCGACTTCGAGGTCAGGTACCACCCGATCGTTCCGTCGGGGCGCGTGATGAACTCGAGCTCGTTCGTCAACGCGTGCCCGGTCTCGAGGACATCACGGTCCTGGCTGACATAGCTGTCGGCCAGCTCCGCCGGGAACAGATCGTGTGCGGTGTGACCGATCACGTCGCCCGGACCGGCCACACCGGCTCGCTCGGCGAACGCCCGGTTCGCCGCGAGGTACCGACCCTCGGCGTCCTTCACACAGAACATCACGTGCGGCGTCGTGGCGAGCACGTCGGTCACGGCACGCAGCGATCGGTCCACGACGCCCATTCTGACCGACGGATGAGGATCTTTCCGGCGGATCACGTGTCGGATCCGTACAAGACGGCACTGGTTCGATGGATCCATGGGGAATGCCGTTCGAGCCGACCACACCGTTCCGCACCGGGAGGCGTCGGTCGACGACGCCGTCGCGCTGGCACGGCGTCTGTTGCTGGCCGGCGAGGCCGAACTCACCGCGAGCGAACGTCGACGTCGCGAACGGCTCGGGCGGCTGGTCGCCGACCCGGACGGGCGCGAACTGCTGTTCGCGTTGACGGATCAGGTGTTGCGCATCGACGATCACCGGCGTGCGGCGAGTCGATTCTCCTCGATCGTCGGCCGGCACTCCTCGAACGCGCTCGGACCGATCGACCGGCTCCTGCTGCGGGCCGGCGCACTCGTGGCGCCACGGTTGCCGCGCATCGTCATGCCGCTCGTCACCCGTCGGATCGTCGCCGAGACGCGCGGCGTCGTGCTGCCCGCTGACGACCCGGCTTTCGCCCGCCACGTCCGGAAGCGGGCCGAGCAGGGCGTCCGGTTGAACGTCAACCCGCTGGGCGAGGCGATCCTGTCCGACGCCGAGGCCGACGAACGGCTGGCGATGGTGCTGGAGCGGATCGTGCGGCCCGATGTCGACTACGTCTCACTCAAGATCACGTCGGTGGTCGCCAACCTGGATCCGTTCGCGTTCGAGCAATCGGTCGACCGGATCGCCGATCGCCTTCGCACGGTGTATCGGTCGGCGACGAACGCCGATCCGGTCACGTTCGTGAACCTCGACATGGAGGAGTACCGAGACCTCGAGCTGTCGCTCGCCTCGTTCATGCGGGTGCTCGACGAGGACGAGTTCGTCGGTGTCGACGCCGGCATCGTGCTGCAGGCGTACATCCCCGACTCGCACGAGGCGTTGGAGCGACTGGGGGAATGGGCGGTTGCACGACGGGCGCGAGGAGGCGGTCACGTCAAGGTGCGGTTGGTGAAGGGCGCCAACCTGGCGATGGAACGGGTGGAGTCCGAACTGCACGGGTGGGAGCAGGCGCCGTACGCGACGAAGGCCGAGGTCGACGCCAGCTTCAAGGCGATGCTCGAGTCGGCGCTCCGACCGGAGTGGGACGACGCCGTTCGGATCGGCGTGGCGAGCCACAACGTGTTCGACATCGCGTGGGCACTGGAGGTCGCCGGCGCAGCGGGCGCCAACGGCCGGGTCGACCTCGAGATGTTGGAGGGGATGGCGCCGGCCCAGGCGCGCGCCGTGCTCGCCGAGGTCGGCGACCTGCTGCTGTACGCGCCGGTGGTCGCCCGGGAGGACATCGACGCCAGCATCGCCTACCTGTCCCGCCGACTCGACGAGAACACCCAGCCCGAGAACTTCTTGCGGGCGTCGTTCGATCTCGTCGTCGACTCGCCGGCGTGGAGCGAGCAGGAGCGGAGGTTCAGGACGGCCGTGGCCGAACGGAGGACGGTCGGCCGCGAACGGCGACGGACCCCGCTGCCGCGGGCCGATGCGACGACGTTCCGGAACGAGCCGGACAGTGACGTCACCGATCCGGCGGTGCGCGACGCGATCGAAGCAGCGACGATGCCCGAGCCGGGGCTCGTCGCGGTCACCGACACCGATTCGATCGATCGAGCAGTCGGTCGGGCGGCCGACGGGTTCGCTCGGTGGTCCCGACTCGACGACGACGAGCGGCGACGGGTCGTGCGGGCCGCAGCAGCCGTGATGCGGCGTCGACGCTTCGAGACGGTGCGGGTGATGGCCGACGAAACCGGCAAGACGATGCACGAAGCCGATCCGGAGGTGAGCGAGGCGATCGACTTCGCCGAGTACTACGCCGGGCCGTGCGAGTCACTGCTGTCATCGCTTCGCACCGACGGTGTGGACGTGACCGGTCGAGGCGTCGTGGCGGTCGTCGGGCCGTGGAACTTCCCGTACGCGATCCCGGCCGGCGGCGTGTTCGCCGCACTCGCCGCCGGGAACGCCGTCCTCCTGAAGCCGGCGCCCGAGTCGGTGCGGGTTGCCGCCACCCTGGTCGAGCAGTTGCACGAGGCGGGTGTCCCCGACGACGTGGTGCAGCTGGTGGTCTGCGAGGACGGTCCCGTCGGGCAGCACCTCGTCACCCACGACGGGATCGACACGGTCGTGCTCACCGGATCGCTGGCGACCGCCGATCTGTTCCGTTCCTGGAAGCCCGACCTGCGTCTCTTCGCCGAGACGAGCGGTAAGAACGCGCTCGTGATCACCGCCGCCGCCGACCTCGACCTCGCGATCGCCGATCTCGTCCAGTCGGCGTTCGGGCACGCCGGTCAGAAGTGTTCGGCGGCGAGCCTCGGGATCGTCGAGGCCTCGGTGTACGACGACCCCGATTTCCGGCGACGGCTGCGCGACGCGGTGACGAGCCGGCGGATCGGGTGGCCGTCGGACCGGGCGACGATGATGGGCCCGGTCATCGCTCCCCCGTCCGGGCCCCTGTTGCGCGGACTCACCTCGCTCGAGCCGGGCGAGCAATGGCTCGTCGAGCCGCGTCGACTCGACGACAGCGGTCGGCTGTGGTCGCCGGGTGTCCGTCTCGGGGTGGAGCCGGGGAGCTGGTTCCACCGTACGGAGTGCTTCGGTCCGGTCCTCGGGCTGATGCGAGCCGACGACCTCGATCATGCGATCGCCATCCAGAACGACTCCGATTTCGGTCTGACGGGCGGCCTGCATTCG
>JBPEWX010000230.1:0-3499 GCA_052032235.1 Ilumatobacter sp.
TGCTGTGCGCCGTACACCGGCACGTAGTCGACGGGCCGCCCGGCGGCGCGGAGCACCTCCACGAACTGCCGCCCCTCCCCCGCCGGGACCAGCGTGTCGTGGGTGCCGTGCACGATGAGGAACGGTGGCGTGGCGTCGTGGACCCGATCGATCGGTGACACCGCCCGGTAGCGCTCCGGTTGCTCGTCGACGGTCGACAACATCACCTCGTTGCGGATCTTGTCCCAGTGCGCACGGGTGCGATTGCGATTCGCCATGTCGTAGACCCCGTACATGCCGACGCACGCTGCGACGCGCTCGTCGTCGCCCTGGGCGGTGAGCGTCGCCATCGCCGCCAGGTGGCCGCCGGCCGAACCGCCCGCCAGGACCACGGTCGACGGTTCGATGCCGTGTGCGTGCAACCGGGTGCGCGCCCACCGGACGGCGTCGCGCACCGCTGCGATCTGGTCTTCCACCGTGACGTGCGGGGTGAACGGGTAGCGGATGCCGAGCGACACCCATCCGTCGAGTGCGAGCGTGTGGTACAGGTCTCGCGCCTGACGCTGCGGGTCGCCGCCGGTCCAGCCGCCACCGTGCACGTAGACGACGACCGGGAGCTCACGCCGGCCGTCGTCGGGCCGGGTGAGGTCGAGCGTGAGCGGCCCGCGCCACGCGATCGAATGCTGCTCGCGCACGCCCGGCGGTGTCGGGATCGGACGACCGCGCCACCGCCCCGGACCGCGCGCCCGGTGGATCGCACCGCTCACGTGTCGACGGAGGCGGCGGACGCCGATCGCCGTCCTCGTCAACACCCAGACGAGCAGGACGGACGACACGGCGAGCAGAGCGGCGCCGACGATGCCGAGCGCCGAGTCGAGCCCGCCGCCGACCACGCCCACGGCGATCACGCCGACGTGGAGCGCCAGCCACAGCGGGGCCGTCTCGGTGACCACCATCGCCGGGAGCCACCAGGGCGAGTACCGGCGCGTCGGGTCGATGACCGGTTTCGCCGCGTTCCAGACGATCGGGAGCGACACGATCCCGGCGAGGAACAACCAGACGGCAGCGATCACGGACACGGCGATTCGCTTCGGCTAGGTCGTGGACCGGATGTTCATGCCCTCCGGGACCGGGCGTCCGGCGAGTTGCTCGTACAGCTGCTCGGGTTCGGTGACCGGCTGTTCGCACACGTGGTCGCGGCACAGATAGGCATGGCCCTCGGTGCGCCCCTCCCACAACGGGGAGTCGTACGGTTCGCCCCACGCCATCACCAGGTCGGGCCGCCAGAGAACCTGTCCGACCCGAACCAGCTCGGGGACGTCGCCGACCATCACCAGCTCGGTGATGCCGCGCTGACGCAGGAAGATCGCCAGCTGGGCGTTCGAGGTGCCGCCCGGTGCCCGCTCACAGATCGGGGCCAGCAGCTGCAGGATCCGGTCGGCGAAGTTGGCGTAGCGGGACTCGCCCGTGAGCGCCGCGAGCCGCTGCAGCGCGTTCGCCGCCACGGAGTTGGCGGACGGCGTCGCGTTGTCGTACACGTCCTTCTGGCGCACGACCAGCTGTTCGGCGTCTTCGGCGGTCGTGTAGAGCCCACCCTCGATCGGGTCCCAGAACCAGTCGAGCATCGTGTCGGCCGTCTCGCGGGCGGCGGTGATCCAGCGGGCTTCGCCGGTTGCCTCGCCGAGTCGGATGAACGCCTGGACGAGCGCGGCGTGGTCGGCGGCCAGTGCCGAGTGGCGCGCCTTGGGCTCGCCGTCGGCCTGCCAGGAGCGGAACCAGCGACCGCGGTCGTCCCGGAGTTCGCGCAACAGGAACTCGCCGGTCTCGACGGCGACCTGCTTCCAGTCGGCGCGCTGGAACGCGGTCGCGGCGTCGGCGAGCGCGTACAGGAACAGGGCGTTCCACTCGGTCAGCACCTTGTCGTCGAGTCCGGGTGCCGGTCGGGTCGACCGCACCTGGAGGAGTCGCCGGCGCACGGCCTCGAGAGCCGGGGGTCGGGCGAGCTTGCCCCGCGACTCCCGACGGTTCGGGATCGAACGGCCGTCGAGGTGCCCCTCGTCGGTGATCCCCCACCACTCGAGTGCGACCCCGGCGGCCTTGGGGTCGATGTCGGCCAGCGCCGCCCGGATCTCGTCGGGCGTCCACGTGTAGTACGCCCCCTCGACGCTGTTGCCGTCCGCGTCGAGCGAGTCGGCGTCCTGCGCCGACGCGAACCCGCCGTCGGGGAGACGCAGCTCCCGCAGCACGTAGGCGATCGTCTCCTCGACGACCTGGCGGTACTGGGGCTGGCCCAGCACCGAGAACCCCTGGCGGTAGAGACCGACGAGCAGCGCCTGGTCGTACAGCATCTTCTCGAAGTGCGGGACCTGCCACTCGCGGTCGGTCGAGTAGCGGGCGAAGCCGCCGCCGATGTGGTCGTACATGCCCCCGGAGCACATCGCGTCGAGCGTCGTGGTGATGACGTTGCGGGCCTCGTCGCGCCCGGAGGTCATGTAGGCCCGCAGGATCAGTTCGGTGTGGAACGTCGCCGGGAACTTCGGGGCCTTGCCGAACCCGCCCCACTCCGGGTCGAACGCGCCACCGAGCTTCTTCAACGACTCGTTGACGAGGTCGACGCCCGGGACGTCCTTGGCCGCGGCGGTCTCGGCGACCTCGGTGATCTTCTCGGTGAGCTGCGTCGCCTGCTTGTCGAGTTCGTCGCGCCGGGTGGTCCAGACCTCGGTGAGGCCCTCGATCACCTTCAAGAACGCTTCTTTCGGGAAGTAGGTGCCACCGAAGAACGGCCGTCCGTCGTGGTGCATCGCCACGGTCATCGGCCAGCCGCCCCGACCGGTCAGAGCGGTCACGGCTTCCATGTACAGGCTGTCGACGTCGGGACGCTCCTCCCGGTCGACCTTGACGTTCACGAACGCCGCGTTCATCGCCGCTGCGACCTCGTCGTCCTCGAAGCACTCGTGCGCCATGACGTGACACCAATGACAGGCCGAGTAGCCGACCGACAGCAGGATCGGGACGTCACGCTCCCGGGCGGCGGCGAACGCCTCCTCCCCCCACGGATACCAGTCGACCGGGTTGTCCCGGTGCTGGCGGAGGTACGGCGACGTCTCGGTGGCGAGTCGGTTCACGGAGCCGACCCTATCGACGGCGGGGATGAACCCGGGGGCGTCGCTCAGTCGTCGGCGCCGGCCGCGATGAGCGCGTCGCGCTCTTGACGGCGGAGCTGCTGGGCGTCCGGATCGGGCACCGGCACGGCGGCGAGCAGCCGCTTGGTGTACGGATCGGCGGGCCGGGTCAGGATGTCTTCGCGCGGGCCGAACTCGACGAGCTTGCCGTGCTGCATCACGGCGATCCGCTTGGCGAGGATCTCGACGACGGCGAGGTCGTGGCTGATGAACAGGCACGCGAAGCCGATGTCTCGCTGCAGTTCCTGGAACAGGTCGAGGACCTTCGCCTGCACCGACACGTCGAGCGCCGAGGTCGGCTCGTCGGCGATCAGCAGCTTCGGACGCAGGGCGAGCGC
>JBPEWX010000231.1:0-1619 GCA_052032235.1 Ilumatobacter sp.
CGTCGGTGAATTCCTCGCCGTCGTCGACGTCGGCGACCGTCACCGTGACGGTGTCGATCTCCTCCGTCGCCGCCGTGAGGTCGACCGGGAAGGTGAAGGTGCACGTGATCGTGGCACCGGCCGGGACGAGATCGCCGAACTCGATCGGCGCAGGGTCGCCGGTCGCCGGGGCGACGGTGCAGGCCAGATCGGTGAACGCCCGGACGGTGCCGTCGACGGCGTCGGTGATGCCGACGAACACGATCGGGTCGACGCCGGCGTTGGTGAACGTCACCCGGAACGGCTCGACGGCGGGAGTGGCCGTCTGCGACTCGGTGTCGGTGTAGTTGCCGTCGCCGTCGGCGTCGTTCGACTTGACGACGTCGATCGTCGGCGTCTCGTCGACCGAGGCCGTGTCGTCGTCGGACGGCGCGGGGACGATCGTCGGGTCGAACGGTGTCGGGGTCGGGCCCGACACCGTGTCGATCGGCGTCCCGGTCGCGGTGGCCGTGTTGACGAGGTCCCCGGCGATGGTGCCGTTCGCGGACACCGTGGCCGATTCACCCGGCAGGAGCGTGTCGGCGACCGCCAGTTCGGCCGTGCCGAGGAGGTCGGGGTCGGCGACGACGACGTCGTCGAGGGGCACGTTGCCCGTGTTGGTGACGAGGAAGCAATAGGTCACGTCGGCCCCGGAGGTGCCGGTCACGTTCTCGATCGCCGCGTCACACGCGCTGTCGGCACCGAGGGCAACGGTCTTCTGGATGTCGATCGAGGCGTCGACGCCGTAGTAGTGGTCGGGGTCACCGTCGGAGACGTCGTCGAGACCCAGCGGGTCGCCCGCGGCGTCGACCGGGGTGCCGGTCGCGGTGCCGAGGTTGGCGTATTGGCCGGCGGTCGCCGTGCCGGTGGCCGAGAAGACCCACGTCTCCCCGACGCCGAGCAGACCGTCGTCACCCAGATCACCGCTGACGTAGACCGGAGCGTCGAGCAGCTGGTCGTCGGCCACGACGAGGTCGGCGAGGACGGTGTTGCCCGTGTTGGTGACGGTGTACGTCCAGGTCACGGGGTCGCCGACCTCGACGATGACACCGGGAACGCCGTTGGCGTCGACACCGTTGGTGGTCTTGATCAGATCGAGTGCGGGTTCCTGCGGGATCGTGACGACGGCAGGGTCGGTGTCGGTGACGTCGTCGGTTGCGTCGTCGACGGATCCGCGGGGGCGCTCACCGGCGACACGAGCCGTGTTGGTGAGTTCGCCGGCGTCGATGTCGGCCTGCGTGAGCTGGTACGTGGCCGTGCAGCTGGCCGACTGGCCGCTGGCGAGCACGATCGAACCGTTCGTGTCGGGATCGCCGCAGGCGAGCCCGGTGAGGCCGGGCAGCGGGTCGGTCAGGGTCACGTTCGACAGCGTCGCCACACCGGTGTTGGTGATGTCGAAGGTGTAGGTGATGGTCTCGCCGACCACGCCGGAGGCCGGGTAGTCCGCGCCGTCGGCGGCGTCCCCGGCGGTCTTGATCACCTGGATCGACGCCGGGAGCTCGTCGACGAAGTCGTTGCCGTCGTCGGTTTCGCCGTCGGTGAGCGTGACGGCGATGGTGCCGTCGACCGTGGTGTCGCCGTCGAGCGGATCGCCGTCGTCG
>JBPEWX010000232.1:0-11393 GCA_052032235.1 Ilumatobacter sp.
TCCACTCGTCGAGGCCGAACTCGGTCGCGGGGTCGTCGTCGGCGAGCACGACCGGGAACGGGCCGATCTCGGCCTCCAGCTGCTCGAAGAGCTGATCGACCGGACCTTCGAGGTGCTCGGGGATGACCAGCTCGTCGCCCTCCCAGACGTGTGGCACGGCGTTCTCGGCCAACGTTTCGGCGAGTTCGGCCCGCTGGTCGAAGCTCCAACCGGCGAGGTCGTAGTGCACCTTCACCTGGTCGGGATCGTTGGGGTCGAAATCGAAGTCCGGATGGGGCGGGGCGCCAGCGGCGACATCGGTGGATGTCTCTTCGCCGTCGCCACCCGACTTGTTCACGAACGCCATGTACGCACGCTACCGGCGCTGTCGCGACCCCGACCGCGAAACCTCGTTGGAACGACGTTGCCCCACCTGCCACGATGCAGTCGCACTTCGCACACGACGACCGAAAGGAGGTCCGACACCATGATCCAGATCAACCGCCTCGAGCACACCGGCCGGTCGATCGGCGACCCTGCGGACCTCCGCGGCGTCACCGCGATGATCGGCTGAGTCCGAGCGGGCATACGCCCGCTCCTCCCGAACCTCGAGCGCTCCCACCGAGCACGCGCGCCTGCGTCGTCGCCCCACACGGCCGCGACCGCTGCGCGCCCGGATCCCCCCATCCCAACCAACCCAACTGCACCGAAAGGGCATCACCATGTACGAAACATTCAGCACCGAACTGTGCCGTCAGTACGCCGCCGACCGTCGAGCCACGCTCGAACGTCAGGCGTATGTCGCTCGGGTGTCGCGTCTCGCACGCGCCAGCCGTCGCGAGCGACATCGAAGGCACCGGTAGACCGCCGCGGGTGGGGCAGGCGAGGCCTGCCCCATCCGCCGGTCGTACCAGCCGTCGGCTCAGGCCGAGTCGCGGATGATCCTGCAGTTCGCCGCGACGAACTCTGCTCGGCCGATCTCGTCGGTCGAGCGGTCGAGGAAGCTCTGCAGGAAACACACGAGGCGATAGACGTCGGTGAAGTTGCTCGCCACACCGACCGAGACGCGGATCGCCGCGACGAGCAGGTCGTACCGATCGAGCATCTCGCGTCGCAGGTCCATGAACGAGACGGCGTCGTCCCGCCCGAAGAAGTCACGCATGTCGTCGGCGGTCAGCCCGTGCGCGATCTCGCCGGCACCGGGGTTGCAGAAGCATCCGGTCCGGAGCGAGATGTTGACGCCGTTGGCGAGCTCCTCGACCCGGCGGTCGTCGACGGGGCGTCCGTCGGGGTCGTGCAGCACGAACGAGATCGTGCCGCCACGCGCCTCGGTCGTGGTGGGACCGAAGACCTCGACGAGCGGGGTGCCGTTCGTGTGGCGCAACGAGCCGAGCGCTCCGAGCAGCCAGTCGGTCAGACACCGGACGCGTTCGTGGATCGTGTCGACGCCGATCCGGGCGAGATGGCGGAGCCCCGTCTCGACGGCCGGGATGTTGAGATAGTCGACCGTGCCGTCCTCGAAGCCCGCCTCGTCGTCGTGGAGGTAGTAGCCGTCACCCTGCACCGACGCGATCGTGATCGTGCCACCCGCGAACCACGGCCGGTGCAGCGCGCCCAGCCGGTCGCGGCGCACGAGCAGACAACCGATCCCGGTCGGGAACCCCATCAGCTTGTAGAAGGAGAAGGCGGCGAAGTCGGGGCGGATGGCGGCGATGTCGACGCGGTTCGTGGGCGCGTAGGCCGCCATGTCGACCAGGACGTCCCATCCCGCAGCGCGCGCCTCGTCGACGAGATCGAGCGGGTGCTGCACCCCGGAGTAGTTCGACTGGGCCGGGAAGGCGAGCAGGTTGTGCGCCGTGCGGTCGGCCCGCGACAGCACCTCGGTCATCGCAGCACGGTCGAGCCGGAGCTCGGGCGCCACGACCGGCACGTAGTCGACCGCTGCACCCCGCGCCTTGGCGAACTCCCGGATGCCGTTGACGGAGTTGTGGTTGTCGTACGTGAGCGCGAAGTGGCTGCCGTGCTCGAATCGGTACGACTCGCCGACGAGCCGGAGCGCGCCGCTCGCATTCGGGGTGAACACCACGAGGTACTCGTCGTCGGGGGCGTTGAAGAACTCGGCGACGTAGCGTCGAGCACCTTCGACCAGCTCGGTCATGGCGAGCGAGGTCGGGTTCGCCGAGTGCGGATTGCCGAGCACGCGAGTGCGGAGCAGTTCGGCGTGGGCATCGATCTGCGATGCGGCGTGCATCCCGCCGCCGGTGTAGTCGAGGTACACCTGGTCGGTTTCGTCGAGCCGGGCGTACTCCTCGGCGCGGAGCCGGGCGAGTGAACCGTCGGCGTCGAAGTCGGGGTGGTGGGACATGAAGTCGGCAGCGGCGGTCGGCAGGAGATCGGGTGCGAACTTCGGGACCGACACGGGCGAGCTCATGAAGGTCGAGCCTAGTCACGGGTGTTCGGCCCCGGCTTTGGCGCCAGGTCGGTCAGCACTACGGTGTGCGACATGCCAGGACCGGCCGCACAGAAGCCCGACCGCAACCTCGCGATGGAGTTGGTGCGGGTCACCGAGTCCGCCGCCCTCGCTGCCGCCCGTTGGGTCGGGCGCGCCAACAAGGAGGGCGCCGACGCTGCCGCCGTCGACGCGATGCGTCTCAGTCTGGCGAGCGTCCAGATGGACGGTGTCGTCGTCATCGGCGAGGGCGAGAAGGACGAAGCGCCGATGCTCTACAACGGCGAGCAGGTCGGCGACGGCGAAGATCCCAAGGTCGACGTGGCGGTCGACCCGATCGACGGCACGACGCTCACGGCGAAGGGACTCAACAACGCCCTGTCGGTGATCGCCGTCGGCGAACGCGGCTCGATGCTCAATCCTGGTCCGTCGTTCTACATGGACAAGATCGCCGTCGGCCCCGAGTGCGTCGGCGCGATCGACATCACCGCCAGCCCGACCCAGAACCTGCGGTGGATCGCGAAGTCGAAGCAGGAGTCGGTTCGCGACCTCACGGCGGTCATCCTCGACCGCCCTCGTCACGCCGACCTGATCGACGAGGTCCGGGCCAGCGGCGCCCGCATCCGACTCATCAACGACGGCGACGTCTACGGTGCGATCGCGTCTGCGTGGCCCGATGCCGGTGTCGACGTGCTGTTCGGGATCGGCGGCACCCCCGAGGGCGTCATCTCGGCGGCTGCGCTCAAGGCGATGGGCGGCGAGCTGCAAGCGCGCTTCTGCCCGCAGTCGGACGCCGAGCGTGACGCGATGGTCGAGGCGAACATGGACCTCGACCGTGTGTACTCCCAAGACGATCTGGTGCAGGGCGACAACTGCTTCTTCGCCGCCACCGGCCTGACCGACGGACAACTCCTGCGCGGCGTGCGGTTCGACGCACGCGGCGCCCGGACCCAGAGTCTGGTGATGCGCTCGCGCAGCGGCACCGTGCGTTTCATCGACGCCCGGCACCGCGTGCGCAAGCTGCAGGAGTTCAGTGCGATCGACTACTCCTGATCGCACTCCCCGCCCACCGGGTCAGCCGGCCGGGCTCGGATAGTCGGGCGGCGTCTCCTCGGGCGGCGGCACCTCGTAGATCGTCACACCACCCGCCGGATCGAACAGCGCCGACTCCGTCGGCCACTCGCCGGGCAGGTAGCGAGTGCCACCGTCGACGAACACGTACATCCCCGTGCCGTCCTTGCGGATCTCGTCGGGTCCTTCGGCCGCCGGGTCCCACCAGATCAGGGTCGCATCGTCGACCCCGCTGAAGTCGACGCCGTCCCAGTACCCGCGTTCGCCGTACGACAGGAACGGCTCGGTGATGCCCGGCGTGGTCGTCGGACCGTTGAACAACGCAGCGTTCATGGTCTCCGCGGTCAGGTCGGGCCCGGCCTGTTGGACACCACTGACGAGCAGCGCCATGTTCGGGATCAGCACGCCGATCGTGTCGGCGGCGGCCGGCTCCTCGCCGGTCCACCAGCGATGGAGCGCGTAGTACCCGGACTGCTCCGGCGTGACCGCCACGGCGCCGTGTGTGACGCCGAAGGCATGCGCCCACTGGTCCTGGTCGTACGTCCGGCCGAACGCGGTCAGGTCGGACAGCGTCGGCGCGACCAGCACCCACTCGGGGAAGTACTCCTGCGCGGTCGCCTCCCGGGTCAGGTCGCGTGGTGCGACGCCGTCACCGGTGATGATGACGGTCGTGACGGCGGACGACTTCAACTTGGCGATGATCTGCGACGCCTGCTGCTGGATCGTGGCCGGGTCGAGCGTGTACGGCAGGACCTCGATCACGTCGGCACCGTCGGCGGTCAACCCGCCGACGAACTCGTCCGCCAGCACCGGGGACTCCGGGCTGGACGACAGGTAGACGTGACCGAACGTGCGCGGCAGGTCGTGGTACGTCTCGTCGCCGGCGAACTCGGCGTTGCCTCCGATGAGCTGTTTGGCGATGAACTCGCGTCCGTGCTGGCGCGCCTGGGCGGCGCCGATGGCCAGGCCGTAGATGTACGGCGAGCGCTCGGCGTACCACGACGGTGGCTGGCCGGGGGTGCACCCGATGCAGACGATGCCGCGGGCTGCCAGCTCGTCGGCGAACGCACTCGTCAGCGACGGGCCGCCCAGCACGGCGAACGGTTCGAGGTCCTCGGCGATCCGGACGGCGTCGGCACGTGCGGTCACCTCGTCGTTGGCGATTCCGGAACTGACGTAGGTCTCGTACTCGATCGTGCGGCCGTAGAACTCGTAGTAGTTCGAGAACATGTCGAGCATCGACCGCAGCGTCGCCTCGGCGTCGTCGTTGCTGTCGTCGACGGCGATCGCGTCGGTGAGGTACGAGATGATCGGGTCGTTGTCGGGTCCGAGGTACTGGACGACCTTGATCGAATCGGCGGTGACGCCGGGTGCGGTGGCCCCGCCGTTGTCGCCGTCGAACGGGGCGTAGCAGCTCGGCGCGAAGTACCACTTGATCGCCAGGGTGCCGCGGTCGGTGTCGCAGCGCTCACCCCAGTCGACGGTGATCCCCTGCTCGGCCGCCTGGTCGAACGACAGTGGGTACACGATGTCGCCGCCCGGCGACTCCGGCTCGGTGCCGTCGGGCTCGGTCGTGTCGGGCTCGGTGCCGTCGGGTTCGGTCGACGCCGGTTCGGTCGTGTCGGGTTCGGTGTCGTCGGGTTCGGTCGACGCCGGTTCGGTCGTGTCGGGCTCGCTCTCGGCCGTGGTGTCGGTCGCGGCGGTGTCGGCGTCGTCGTCACCGCCGCCGGTCGCGACGACGAGACCGACGACGGCGCCGACGACGAGCACGATGCCGACGATCGGACCCCACTTCTTCAGATTCGCCGACGACGATCCGTCGTCGCCGCTGTGTGCTGGTTGCATGATCTACTCCGTTCCCCCTGAGCGGGCGATCGCGGCACCGGAGGTGCCGAGGTACGACTCGACGACGGCCGGGTGTTCGAGCACGTCGGCGGGCGGCCCGGTCGTGACGACCCGGCCCTGGTCGAAGGCGATCAACCGGTCGGACACGCCGGACACGAACGGGATGTCGTGTTCGACGATCACGAGGCTCGCCCCCATCTCGTCGCGCAGCCGCCGGACCACCGGCGCCAACGCCTCCACCTCCCGCTGGGCGATGCCCGAGGTGGGCTCGTCGAGCAGGATCACCGTCGGGCGGTGTGCGACGAGGCACGCCAGATCGACGATGCGTCGGGTGCCGGTGGACAGCTCCCGGACGAACGAATGTCGGTAGTCACCGAGTCCCATCAGCTCGACGAGTTCGTCGACCCGTCGTGCCACCCGCATCTCGGACTCGACGACCATCGGGAGGTGGAGCGCAGCGGCCATCACGCTGTGACTGCCGACGAACCGCTCCTGGGCGATGGCGAGCGTCTCGACGACGGTGAGTTCGGGGAACAGTCGGGCGTCCTGGAACGATCGTCCGAGCCCGAGGCGGGCACGTTCGGACGGCGGCGCGCCGGTGACGTCGTGGCCGGTGAGCGTCACGGTCCCGGCGGTTCGCGGCGTGAACCCGGAGACGAGGTCGAACACGGTCGTCTTGCCGGCCCCGTTCGGCCCGATCACGCCGACGATCTCATCGGCGTACACGTCGAACGTCGCACCGTCGACGGCACGGATGCCACCGAAGGTGACCGCGAGCTCGCGCACCGACAGCACCGGCGTCCCCGACCGGTCGACCTCGACGTGTCGAACGACGGGCTGCACCTCGGGCTGGTCGACGTGCAGGCCCTGATCCGGATCGGGGTGGGGCGCGTCGCCGTTGGTGTCGGTGTTGGTGTCGGTGGCGGTTGCGGTCTCGTCGGCCTCGTCGGTGATCGCACCGGCGAGGAACACGGAGCGCAGCAGGTCGGGTCGATCGAGCAGCTCGCTCGTCGGGCCGTCGAACCGGATCGTGCCGCGCTCGAGAAAGTACGCCCGTTCGGCGACGGTCAGCGCGACGTTGACGCTCTGCTCGACCAGGACCACGGTCACGCCGTCGGCGGCCATGCGCCGCACGATCGGCAGGAGCTGGCCGACGATCGTGGGTGCCAGGCCGAGGGAGAGCTCGTCGATCAACAAGATGCGCGGGCGCATCACGAAGCTCATCCCGAGCGCGAGCATCTGCTGCTGGCCGCCCGACAGGTTCCCGGCAGGGTCGTCGAGCCGGTCGACCAGGACCGGGAACGTCTCGAGCGCCTCTTCGATCGCCGCCCGCACGCCGGCGGTGTCACGCCGGTTCGTCCAGCCGGCCAGCTCGAGGTTCTCCCGGACCGTCAACGACCCGAACACGCCCTGACCGCCCGGCATCTGCACGATGCCGTGGGCTGCGATCTCGTTCGGTGGTGCGTGCGTGATGTCCCGACCGTCGAGCACGATGGCGCCGCGGTCGGCCTCGACGATGCCGCTGATCGTCTTGAGCAGGGTCGATTTGCCGGCGCCGTTCGTGCCGAGCAACGCGACCACCTCGCCCTCGTCGAGGTGCAGGTCGATGCCGTCGAGCACGCGTCGTTGGTCGTAGCCGGATTCGACGCCTCGGAGCAGCAGCAGGCTCGTCGTGCCCTGCCGCCGGTCGTACAGCACGCTCGAACGGGCAGCGGTCGACTGCCACACCTGGGCGATGTCGTCGTCGATGACGTCGGCGGTGCTGCGCAGGATGAGGCTGCCGATCACGAACATCGGCACGAGCAGCAGCATGCCGACCTGGATCGTGACGTTGTCGGCGACCCACCCGATCATCGGCAGGATGGCCAGCCCGGGGATCACCCACAGCGACCCGATCGCGAACCCGGTCGCTCGCGCCCGGGGCGGGATCGCCAGCGAGAGCGCGGCGAGCACGCCCGGCCCGATGATGGCGAGCGCCGCGGAAATGACGCAGTTGAGCGCCACCGCGATCCAGATCGACGGAGCGAACGCGAAGCCGGCCGACGCGAGCGACGTCGCCAGGGCGATCGACGCGACGAAGCGGATGAGACCCTTCACGTTGCCGGCGAAGCGTCGGGTCGCGATCCGGGCGCCGATCACCAGCCCGACGAGCGCGAACGGTTCGGCCACGGCTGCGGCGAAGCCTCGTTCGCGCTCGTCGAGCCCGAACTCCTGCTCGTACAGCAACGCAGCGAGCGCCACGAAGCCGATCAAGGACGTGGCGAGGAACGGCAGGCTCCACCAGATGCGCTGCAACGAGCGCACCTTGTGCGCGGTGCGCCAGCTCTCGGCGAACGACGGTGACTCCTCCTCGGTGTCGACGACTTCCTGCGACGCTCCGGCCGCACGTCGCTCCCACCGGCCACGAACCGGCTCACGGAGCCCGGTCGCCAACACCGCGAAGATCGCCGTCGGGATCACGAACAGCAGGAACGGGGCCCGCCAGTCGAGGTAGTAGGCCAGCAGCCCGGCGGTGAGCGGGCCGACGAACGCACCGACCGCGTTCGCTGCACGGTGGAAGCTGTAGACGCGCGACCGCGTCTCGATCGGGTAGTAGTCGGCGATCAACGAGTTGTGGGTCGGATCGATCACCGCCTTGCCGAGTGCCGAGCCCGACCGTGCGACGGTGAGCACGATCAGTCCGGTCGCCAGGCCGGTCATGCCCGAGAAGAAACCCCAGGCCAGGGCGCCCGACACGACGAGTGGGATGCGGTTGGTCCGGTCGGCCCACTGGGCGATCGGCACCTGGAGCGCCAACGCCGCGACGGCCGACAGCGCGACGAGTGAGAGTGCGGTCTGGATGTCGATGCCGAACTCGTCCCGGATCTCCGGGAGGAGGATGCCGAACGCCGTCCGGTCGAGCTCGTCGACCGCGTTCAGCCCGAACAGGACGACGAGCGGGAACGCCGACTCGCCCCCGCACAGGTCGCGCATCCATCGACGAGGGTGCCGGAAGCCGAACCACGTCCGCTGCACCCAGGTCCCCTCGCTCACACCGACGTCCGATCGTCGTCGTCGACCCGCCCGGCGACGTCCCCGTCGGTCGGGACCTCGCCGCTGTCGTCGGGCTCGATCGGTGCCGGATCGGCGAGCACGCGCCGATCGACGATGAGCACGACGAGTCGATCCCGGATCTTGATGACGAGGCTGGCGAGGCCGCCGGGCAGGATCAGGAGCACGAGCAAGACACCCATCGCCGACGACAGAAGGCGCCACTCGGCGGCGGTGATGAACCACTCACTCCCCCGCAGGAAGACGGCGCCGAGGATGCCTCCGAACAGCGATCCCAGCCCGCCGACGACCGACGCGGTGAACACGTTCAGGCTCTCGGCGGGCGCATAGCTGGTCAGATCGAAGCTCTGACTCAGATGCACGAACAGCCCACCGGCGACACCGGCCACCGCGCCCGACACCGTGAACGCGGTGAGCTTGACCGGCACCGGCGACACGGACAGCGCCTGAGCGGCGAGCTCGTTCTCACGCAGTGCGACGATCGCACGCCCGGTGCGACTCCGGCGCACACCCCGCAGTGCCAGCAGCATCAGCACCATGACGACGAGCGTGAACAGATAAAAGCGCGTCGGCGTCGACAGGTCGACGCGGCCGAACAACGGCAGGCGCTCGACACGCTCCTGCGGGATCCAGTCGAAGAACTGGCGGTTCAAGAACCACGAGTTGACGGCCAACGCGAACACCAAGGTCGTCACGGCGAGGTACAGACCACGGAGCCGCAGCGCCGGGAGACCCACGACGAACGCCGCCGCCGCGCCCGCCGCCCCGCCGGCCACGAGCGCCAGCGTGATGTCGACGTTCCACTCGATGGTGCAGGTGGCGCTGACCGCGGCGCCGATGCCGACGAAGGCCATCTGGCCGAGCGAGATCTGTCCGGCCCAGCCCGACAGCACGACGAGCGACATGCCGATCACCGCGTAGACGAGCACGGCATTGGCCTTGATGATCTGGTCGGTGCGGAACACGAGCGGCACGGCGAGGAGGGCGAGCACGACGAACGTGATGGTCCCCCATCGCATCAGCCGGACGAGCGGAAGGCGCGCAACCGCCGGCCGGAGCGGGCGGATCTCGTCGGCGAGCCGCCAGCCGACGGCCTCGTCGCGGTCGGTGCGACCGTACCGGCGGCGTTGGAGCAAGAGCGCAACGAGAACCGCGGCGCCGATGATCGGCGTGACGAGCAACGGGCTGCTCGCGTTCCAGCCGACGCCGTACTCGAGGATGCCGAGCGCCACGGCCGTCAGGATGATCGTCGGCAGGTCGGTGAGTCGACCGAGGACCAGTGCAGCGAGGGCGAGCACGAGCGCCTGCAGGCTCAACGCCGCGCCGAGTGGCACGCCGAGGATCCCTGCCCGGAGGAACAGGGCGAGGAACGACAGTGCACTCGCCACCGCCCACACGAGTGTCGACAGCCAGGAAACCGGGATACCGAGCATCAGCGCCCGTTCGCTGCGCTCCGCAGCGCCGCGGATCGCGGTCCCCAACCGGGTCGTGCCGAGGAAGACCGCGACCGCGATCATGGCTGCGGGCGCCAGCACCATCGCGATCAGGTCGTTCGCCGACAGCACCGTGCCCGTCGCACCGCCGACCGTCACCTTCCAATCGAACGGCGGCGGGATCCGCTGCGACGCCGCGCTGCGATCCCACAGCCGCGGGATCATCAGCGCACTCGCGGCGAGCAGCTGGGTGATGCCGATCGTCGCGACCGTCAGGACCAGTCGTGAGCTGTGTGCGAAGCGCCGGACGAACGCGAGCTCGACGACCGCACCGACGACGATCGATCCGGCGAGACCGACGACGAACCCGAAGAGGTACGGCAGCCCCGAGAACACGATCAGTCCGACCGCGAGCGACGTCGGCACGAACCCCAGGTCGGCCTGGGCGAAGTTGACGACCCGGTTGGCCCGGTAGACGAGCGCCATGCCGAGCGCCAGGAGTGCGGTGAGCAGGCCGAGCGTCAGCCCCCGGATCCACTGGCCTGCGGGCAAGCCGAAGAAGACCAGCTGCACGGCGACGAGTGCGACGGGCGGGGCCAACTTCCAGACCCACCGCTGCGCACCCGAGACCCCCCGATCCCGTCGTGACACCCCCATGTCGATCCGCAACCTAGCCGCAGGTCGACTCCCCGTGTCGCACCGAGCGCGCGTCGCGGTCAGCGTCTCGAGCGGCGTGCAGTCACACTTGGGCGCTGCCGCGCCGCTGGATCGCCTCTCGGTTGGCAGCGAGCGTGTCGGGGTCGAAGCGTCGCATCCACTCGCGTGAGTAGCGACGCTCGGCGTCGAGCGCCCCGTCGTCGACCCCGGCGGCAGCGGCTCGGTAGGCGCCCTTGATCGCCCCCAGTCCCGCCTCGGGAACGGTCACCATGTCGGCAGCGAGTTCGCGCACCCGGTCGAGGAGGCGGTCGTGCGGAACGACCTCGTTGACGAGCCCCCAGTCGAGCGCCGTCGTCGCATCGACGTAGTTGCCCGTGAAGCTCATCTGGCGAGCGCGACGGATGCCGATCGCCTGCGGGAGCAGCACCGTGAGTCCCCAGCCCGGCATCACCCCGACGCGGGCGTGCGTGTCGGCGAACGTCGCCCGCTCGCTCGCGATCAGGAAGTCGCAGCCCAGGGCGAGTTCGAACCCGCCGGTGACCGCCGCACCGTTGATCGCGCCGATCAACGGCTTGGAGAGCGACCCGAACGGCAACGGCGTCGCGTCGGGGTCGGCCGACAGGCCGCTCGAGCCGAGTTCCTTCAAGTCGAGCCCGGCGCAGAACGCCGGGTCGGCACCGGTCAGGATCATCACCCGCACCGCCGGATCGGCGTCGAGCTCGCGCAAACGAGTCGGGATGGCCCGACGCAGTTCGGTGTTCAGCGCGTTGCGCGCCTCGGGACGGTTCATGGTGACGACGGCGACACCGTCGGCGATCTCGGTCGACAACACATCAGCCATCCGACCATCGTCGCGAACCGACACATCCGGGTCGGGTGTCGGAGGGAACGGCGACGGAGTCGACGTT
>JBPEWX010000233.1:0-2161 GCA_052032235.1 Ilumatobacter sp.
CTCGACGATGCGGTCGAGCGGCGCCCGGTCGACCATCAGGTCCTTGATGATCGGGAACGCGCTGGCGCGCCACGGCTCGATGGTGATCGTGTCGCCCGACTGGAACTTGCGCATGTGGAGCTGGCAGGTGGCGGTGCCCTTCTCGGGGCCGTGTGCCTTGCCGTCGATCATGAGCGAGCACGTGCCACAGATGCCCTCGCGGCAGTCGTGGTCGAACACGATCGCTTCCTTGCCGGCTTCGATCAGCTGCTCGTTGAGGATGTCGAGCATCTCGAGGAACGACGCCTCTTCGCTGATCTCCTCGATCACGTGGTGCTCGAACTGGCCGGGGCTGTCGGGGCCGCCCTGGCGCCAGATCTTCAGGGTGATGTAGGTCAGCTTCTCGCTCACTTGTAGCTCCTCGTCTGGAACTTGACGACTTCGTACTCGAGCTGCTCTCGGTGCTCGACGGGCGCCATCGGGTCGCCCGACCATTCCCACGCGGTGACGTGGGCGAAGTCGTCGTCGTTGCGGAGGGCCTCGCCCTCTTCGGTCTGGTGCTCGGCTCGGAAGTGACCGCCACACGACTCCTCGCGGACGAGGGCGTCGCGGCACATCAGCATGCCGAGTTCGAAGAAGTCGTCGACTCGGCCGGCCTTCTCGAGCGTCTGGTTGAGGCTGTCGCCGGTGCCGGTGACGCGCAGATCCTTCTTGAACTCGTCGTACAGCGCCGGGATCTCCGAGAGTGCCTTCTCGAGGCCCTGCTCGGTGCGTTCCATGCCGCAGTAGTCCCAGATGATCTTGCCGAGTTCACGATGGAAGTAGTCGGGCGAGCGTGTGCCGCCGATCGACAGGAACTGCCGGAACCGGTCGGTTGCCTGCTGCTCGGCCACCTTGAACGCCTCGTGATCGGTGCCGGGAATCGGCTTGTTGAGCCAGTCGGCGAGGTAGTTCGAAATGGTGTACGGCAGCACGAAGTACCCGTCGGAGAGGCCCTGCATGAGGGCCGAGGCACCGAGCCGGTTCGCGCCGTGATCGGAGAAGTTGGCCTCGCCGGCGCAGTACAGGCCGGGCACCGTGGTCATCAGTTCGTAGTCGACCCAGAGGCCGCCCATCGTGTAGTGCGAGGCGGGGTAGATGCGCATGGGCACCTCGTACGGGTTCTCGCCCGTGATCCGCTCGTACATGTCGAACAGGTTGCCGTAGCGCTCCTTGACCGTTTGCTGGCCGAGCCGGTTGATGGCATCGGCGAAGTCGAGGTACACGCCGTTCTTGAGCGGGCCGACGCCCTGGCCGTTGTCGACGGCTCGTTTGGCGGCACGCGAGGCGATGTCGCGCGGTGCCAGGTTGCCGAAGCTCGGGTAGATCCGCTCGAGGTAGTAGTCGCGCTCGTCCTCGGGGATGTCGGCGGCTGCTCGGTGGTCGTCGGGATTCTTCGGCACCCAGACGCGTCCGTCGTTGCGGAGCGACTCGGACATCAGCGTCAGCTTCGACTGGAAGTCGTCGGCCTGGGGGATGCAGGTCGGGTGGATCTGGGTGTAGCACGGGTTGGCGAACGCCGCGCCCTTGCGGTGGGCTCGCCACGCCGCGGTGACGTTGCACGCCATGGCGTTGGTGGAGAGGAAGAACGCGTTGCCGTAGCCACCGGTGGCGAGCACGACGGCGTGCGCCGAGTGCGAGCTGATCTCGCCGGTCATCAGGTCGCGGACGACGATGCCGGCGGCGCGACCGTCGACGGTGACGATGTCGACGAGCTCCATCCGGTTGTAGAGCTTGACGCCACCCTGGCCGATCTGGCGGGCGAGCTGCTGGTAGGCGCCGAGCAGGAGCTGCTGGCCGGTCTGGCCACGTGCGTAGAACGTGCGTGAGACCTGGGCGCCACCGAACGAACGGTTGTCGAGGAGCCCGCCGTACTCACGGGCGAAGGGCACGCCCTGGGCGACCATCTGGTCGATGATGTTGACCGACACCTGGGCGAGGCGATGCACGTTGGCTTCGCGGGCGCGGAAGTCGCCGCCTTTCACCGTGTCGTAGAAGAGGCGGTAGATCGAGTCGCCGTCACCCTTGTAGTTCTTGGCGGCGTTGATGCCGCCCTGGGCGGCGATCGAGTGTGCACGACGGGGCGAGTCGTGGAAGGTGAAGGCGTCGACCTGGTAACCGAGCTCGGCGAGGGTCGCCGCCG
>JBPEWX010000234.1:0-8425 GCA_052032235.1 Ilumatobacter sp.
ACCTCGACCCAGGCCGGGCTGCCGTCGACCGGCGGAGCCCAATGGATCTCGAGCAAGCGGTCGCTCTCCATCGCACAACGACGGAGTGCGTCGTCGAGTGGCCCGCGCACGATCGCAGCACGGGCGATCTCGGTCGCCTCCGGCGGCACGTCGAGCGGTTCGGGCAGTGGCGACAGCGACGTGCGCACCGCGAAGATGCCCGCCGGCCCGATCAACACGTGCTCGGCGCTGCCGAGCTTGTCCTCGGCGATCTCGTAGACGACCCGCCACGGTGGCGCCGGGAGGTCGCGGAGCGCGGCGCCGGTCAGGCGTCCGGTCGGTGGCGCGACCTCGTCACGAGCGTTCGGTGCGTCCTTGAACGACTTCTTCGCCCACATCAACCCGACCGGCACGACGACGGCCAAGATGACGACGGGGATGATGATGCCGAGTCCCATGCACCGACGAGTTTCGCACGCGCGACGGTCACCGTCGGTGACCTGGCGACTCCGTGGGGTCTCGTCGCGACCTACTCCTCGACGAGGGGATCGACCTCGATCAAGGTCTGCATGTTGTGCTGGGTCAGGTGGTCGTCGACCAGGCAGTTGAGTCGGTAGATGCCGACCTGGCCGAGGAAGGCCGTGACCTCGAGGGTGTCGCCGGGGGCGACCGCAGGCGCGACGCCGGCGACATCGCCGTCGGGGGCTTGGACCTGGAGGTCGTGGTTCAGGTTGCCGGTGTTCTCGACGATGAACGTGACCTCGTCGCCGACTCGGAAGTCGGGGACCTCGTCGACCGCGACGAACTTGTACTCGTCACCGGAATCGTCGACTTTCAGCTCGACGTCGTACGACCGCTCCACGTCGGGGCCTTCATCGCCCCCGCACGCCGACAGCAGCGCCATCGGAGCGATCGCCAACACGGCCAGGGATCGTCGCAACATGCTCACAGTGTGGGCGTCGTCGCACGGCAGGACAACGGTCGAAGGGCCCAACTCCGTTCGCCCACCCGTAGCCTGTCTCGCCTATGCGTCTCGGGATCGATCTGGATGGTGTGGTGGCCGACTTCAACGCGGGCTGGATCAAGCTGCACCGCGACGAGTTCGGCAGCGATCTGCATCCGGAGATGGTCACGACCTGGGACGGGCTGCACCAGCTCGGTGGATTCGCCGACATGAACGCCTTCTGGGCGTGGGCCCGTGGCAACGACGACCGACCGTCGATCTTCCGCCACCTCGAGGTCTATCCCGACGCACTCGACACCCTGCACCGCCTCGATCGGGCCGGCCACGACATCGTGATCGTCACGACCAAGCCGGTCTGGGCGCGCCAGGACACGTTGCGTTGGTTGGCCGACAACGAGCTCCCGACGAGCGAGGTCCACATGACCTTCACCAAGCACGAGGTGGCGTGCGACGTCTACCTCGACGACAGTCCCGAGGTCGTTCCCAGCCTGGTCCGTCACCGGCCGGAGGCCACGGTGTGTCGCTTCATCCGGCCCTGGAACGGCCCCGTGGAGGGCGCGATCGACGTCACCTCGTGGGCCGAGTTCCACGATGTCGTTACCCAGCGTTCATCTGCAATTGGGTGAACTGACGAGGCAAACCGTCTCGCGCGACTAGATTGTGGCGCGTCCCCCGAGCCCCCGATGTCGGGCGTGCGTACGCGGGACACACGCAGCTGAACAAACCCAAAGGGAGAACACCATGAAGCGACGCTCGCTTGTCGCCGTGCTCGCTGCCGGTTCGCTCGTCCTCGCCGCCTGCGGCGATGACGACGACGCCGCCGACGAGCCGTCCGAGGAGACCACCGCGGACACCGAGGCCGAAGAACCGGCCGAGGAAACCACCGAGACCACCATGGCCGAAGACGACATGGACGAGTCGACCGAGACCACCATGGCCGAGGACGACATGGACGAGTCGACCGAGACCACGATGGCCGAGGGCGACGACATGGAGACGCCCGAGGGCTGGCCCGAGTCGATCGTTCTGACGCTCACCCCGTCGCAGGAGGCCGGTGGCCTCGTCGAGACCGCCGAGCCGCTCGCCGTTGCCCTCGAAGAGGCGCTCGGCATCGACGTCGAGGCGATCGTGCCCTCCGACTACGCGGGCGTCATCGTCGCGCTCCAGTCGGGTCAGGCCCAGATCGCCGGTGGCCTCGGTCCCGCACAGATGGTCCAGGCCGCCGACACCGCCGGTGCCGACCTGATCCTCCAGGCCGTTCGCTTCGGCAACAACCAGTACGTCACCCAGTGGTTCACCAACGATCCCGACACGTACTGCGCCGACGAGGTCGTCCAGGTCGTCGACGAAGAGGACGGCTCGATCATGTCGTTCTGCAACGGCGTCGACCAGGCCAGCGACCCGACCGAGGGCCCCATCGGTGCCGATCAGCTCCCGAAGGTGGCCGGCCAGACGATCTCGTTCGTCGACCAGGGCTCGACCTCGGGCTACCTGATCCCGTCGCTCGGCCTGCTCGAGGCCGGTGTCGACCCGCTCGACGACATCACGTCGCTGTTCGCCGGCGGTCACGACTCGTCGGTCCAGGCCGTGTACGACGGTGACGCCGCCGTCGGCGTGTCGTTCAACGACGCCCGTGGCCAGCTCCTCGAGACCGTCCCCGACGTCGGCGAGAAGGTCGTCGTCTTCGGCTGGTCGGCCCCGATCCCGAACGACGGCTTCGCCGTCGCCGGCGATCTGCCCGACGACCTGAAGGCCGCCATCACCGACGCCCTCGTCGCCTACTCCTCGAGCGAGGACGGCGCCGTGGTCATGGACGAGCTGTACGAGATCGACGGTCTCGTCCCGGTCCCCGAGGGCTCGTACGACATCATCCGCGACCTCGAGACCGAGCTGAGCGACCTGCTCGGCTGATCCCCCTCGAGACGTTTTGTCACCGTTCGGGCCCCGTCCACTCGTTGGACGGGGCCCGTCCGCGTTCGGTGCGCCCTTCGGTCCGCAGCGCGCCGACCACTACTGTCCTGTGGACCCGCGACGTCCGGCGTGCTGACGTCGACCGACCACCCGAGGAACCCGATGATCCGATTCGACAAGGCGAACGTCACCTACAAGGGCGGCGTGAGCGCCATGAAAGACCTCGATCTCGAGATCGGCGACGGTGAGTTCGTCGTCATCGTCGGGCTGTCGGGTGCCGGCAAATCGACGCTGATCCGCGCCATCAACGGGCTCGTCCCGCTCACCAGCGGCGGGCTGAACGTCAACGGCCACGACGTGCCCAACCTGAACGCGAAGGGGCGCCGCGAGTTGCGTTCCGAGGTCGGGATGATCTTCCAGGGTTTCAACCTGGTCGACCGCACGACCGTGCTCAACAACGTGCTGATGGGTCGGCTGCACCAGGTGCCGCTGTGGCGCACCCTGATCGGCAAGTACCCCGACGAAGACATCCAGATCGCCGCCAAGGCACTGAACCGGGTCGAGATCCTCGACCGCGCCTACGTGCGTGCCACCAACCTGTCGGGCGGTCAGCGCCAGCGTGTCGGCATCGCCCGAGCGCTCGCCCAGGAGCCCAAGATCGTCCTCGCCGACGAACCGGTCGCCTCGCTCGACCCGCCGACCAGTCACGTCGTGATGAAGTACCTGCAGCAGATCAGCCGCGATCTCGGCATCACGACCATCGTCAACCTCCACTTCCTCGATCTCGCCACGGCCTACGCCGACCGCATCATCGGCCTCCGCAACGGCGAACTCGTCTTCGACGGGCCGGGCTCCGACGCCGACGAGCAGACGTTCCGCGACATCTACGGCCGGAGCCTCACCGCCGACGACACGATGGCGAAGCAGGCTGCCCTGTGAGCGAATCGCCGCTTCGGCTGCCGCCGAAACCGAAACCGTCGCCGTGGACGGTCGGCCTGTCGATCGGCATGGTCGTGTTCACGGTGGTGTGCGCCCGAACCGTCGGATTCTCGTTCTCCGGGCTGATCGAGGACTTCGGGCGGAACAACCCCGTCGCGAAGGGGCTGCTCGAGATCTCGTGGGGCGAGATGTTCTCGGAGCGCTCCCGAAAAGCCTTCCTCGAGACCCTCCAGATGGCGGTGCTCGGCACGACGGCCGGTGCGATCGTCTCGTTGCCGATCGCGCTGTGGTCGACCGAGGTCGGCAACCCGTACCGCGTCCCGCGCATCCTGCTGCGATCGTTCAACAACGTCGTCCGAGCGATCCCCGATCTGCTGTGGGCGGGCCTGTTCGTGCTCGGTGTGGGCATCGGCGCCCTGCCCGGTCTGCTCGCCCTGTTCTTCTTCTCGATGGCCGTCATCGTCAAGCTCACCGCCGACACCCTCGACGGGATCGACATGGGCCCGATCGAGGCGGCGAAGGCATCGGGTGCCTCGCACTCCCAGATGCTGCGCACCGCCGTCGTGCCCCAGATCCTCCCGGCCTACAGCTCGTACGTGCTGTACGACTTCGAGCTGAACCTGCGTGCGTCCGCCGTGCTCGGTCTGGTCGGCGCCGGCGGCATCGGCCAGCGACTCGACTTCTTCCGCAACCGCGGTGACTGGGGCAAGCTCTGGGGCCTCGTGCTGATGTTCTTCCTGGTGGTGGTCGTGGTCGAATGGCTGTCGGTCCGGATCCGGAGGCGACTGGTATGAGCTCGATGAGCGCATCCCCGCCGGTCGAGCTGCCCTCCAAGCCGCGCGACACGTTCAAGATCGTCGTCAGCACCGTCTTCGTCGTGCTGTTCGGCTGGTCGGCGATCTCGGTCGACATCAAGTGGTCGCGCCTGCTCGAGGCGCCGGCCGACATGTACCGCCTGTTCAAGGCGATGTACTCCGACATCCCCTGGGACGAGCTGAGCCGGTTGATCGGCCTCATGTGGGACTCGATCGCCATGGCATGGGTCGGGACGCTGATCGCCGCGATCTTCGCGATCCCGTTGTCGTTCCTCGCGGCCGAGAACCTCGTGGGGCGCCCGATCGCCTGGGTGACCCGACAGGTGTTCAACGTGCTGCGTGCCGTCCCCGAGGTCATCCTCGCCCTGCTGTTCGTGCCGATGTTCGGTCTGTCCCCGATGGCCGGCGTGCTCGCCATCGGTGTCGGTTCGATCGGCTCGCTCGGCAAGCTGTTCTACGAGATCATCGAGAACATCGAGCGCGGACCGATCGAGGCGACCGACGCCGTCGGTGCGAGCCGGTTGCAGCGCCTCCGGTGGGGCGTCGTGCCGCAGGTGGCACCCGAACTCACCTCGTTCCTGCTGTACCGGTTCGAGATCAACATCCGTGCGTCGTCGGTGCTCGGCGTCGTCGGCGCCGGCGGCATCGGCGGTGTGCTCGCCGACACCGTCCGGTTCAAGGAGTACGGCGTCGCCGGTCTCGCCCTGATCGTCGTCATCGTCGGCACGATCATCGTCGACACCATCTCCGGTGCCATCCGCCGGCGGATCGTCGCCGGGCGAACGATCGACATCGGCGAGGCGCAGAAGTACGCCGTCGACACGGGCGGCCTGTCGTGAGCGCTCGGCCCGACTTCATCCTGGGCGTCGACCTGGATGGCGTCGTGGCCAACCACACCTGGCGCTTCCGCGAGATCTACGCCGGGATCAAGGGCATCGACCCGCAGACGTTGCCGCTCGAGCGGTCGTGGGACTTCCACGAGTGGGGGTTCGAGGCCGACGAGTACGCGCATTACCACCGCATCGCCGTGATGGAGCACGACATGTTCCGCACGATGCCGGTCATGGACGGCGCCGCCGACGTGCTCTGGCGGCTGTCCGACGCCGGCGTCTGGATCCGGATCATCACGCACCGCCTCTACGTGCACTGGGGCCATGAGAAGGCGATCGCCGACACCGCGGCGTGGCTCGACATCAACAAGATCCCGTACCGCGACCTCTGCTTCCTGGGCGCCAAGCCTCAGGTCGAGGCCGACGCCTACATCGACGACGCCCCGCACAACATCGAGCAACTTCGTGCGGCCGGCAACACGGTGATCACCTTCGAGCAGCCGTACAACCGCGGCCTCGACGGCGAGCCGCGTGCGCAGACCTGGGTCGACGTCGAGGAGATCGTGATGGGGCTCGTCACCGAGCACACCGGTCGTTTCGAGTCGCAACTCCCCGGTTTCGACGCCGGCAGCGACCGCATCGACAAACGCCGCGGCTGAGCGGCTGCGCTATCGATTCTGGGCGTGTTGGAAGCCGAAGCGGCCCTTGATGCAGAGGTTGCCGTGGGTGATGGGGGAGTCGGGTGGTGAGGTGACCTTGACGATCGTGTCGTCCTGGACGTGGAGCTCGAGGTTGCAGCCGACGCCGCAGAACGCACAGATCGTCTCGGTGACCGTCTGATCGTCCTCACGCCACGTGCCGGCGGCACGCATGTCGAACTCGGTCGAGAACATCAGCGCACCGGTCGGGCACACCTGGATGCAGTTGCCGCAGTAGACGCACGCCGAGTCGGGGAGCGACACGTCGTTCTCGGTCGAGATGTGGCTGGCGAACCCTCGGCCCGCCACGTCGATCACGAAGCTGTGCTGCCACTGGTCGCCGCAGGCGTCGACGCACTGGTAACAGAGGATGCACTTCGAGTAGTCGCGCACGTACAGGTCGTTGTCGACCTTGACCGGTTGGGCGACGGTGGCCGCATCGTCGCCGTACCTGGTCGGGTCGGCGCCGTACTCGGCGTTCCATTCGTCGACGCCGTCGGTGAGCGACAGGTCGACCGACGAGCCGAGGAACTCGAGCACCATCTTGCGCGAGTGGTCGACCCGCTCGGAGCGAGTACGGACCACCATGTCGTTCTCGACCGGACGGGAGCACGACGGCACGAGCGTCCGCGACCCCTCGACTTCGACCATGCACACGCGACACGCGTTCTTCGGTGTGATCGTCTCGCCGTAGCAGAGCGTCGGGATGTCGCTGCCGTCACGTCCACCGGCCGCCTGCAGGATCGTCGTGCCCACCGGCACCGTGACGGCTCGACCGTCGATCGTCAGCGTCACCGGGGTGGCGTCGGGAGCCGTCGTCATCGCAACGCCCCCAACCGGACGACGGCCGACTCGATCGCGTTGTAGGCGGTCTGGCCGAGACCACAGATGCTGGCGTCGCGCATCGCCACACCGATCTCGTGCAGCAGCGCCCGATCGAGTTCGCGGTCGCCACCGGCGAGGATCCGCTCGATCGCTTCCTCCTGCCGGACGGTGCCCACTCGGCACGGCACGCACTGGCCGCACGACTCGTCCCGGAAGAACGCCGCGATGCGGCGGACGAGGTCGTCGACGTCGACGTGCTGGTCGATCACCATCACGACACCGGATCCGAGCGAGAGGCCGGCGGCGCGGACGTCGTCGGGCGACAGCACCAGGTCGAGATCGTCGGGGCCGACGAAGTTGCCTGCAGCACCGCCGAGCAGCACGGCCCGGACCTCGGAACCGTCGCGCAGCCCACCCGCGAGTTCGATCAGTTCGGCGAGGGTCTCGCCGTACGGCACCTCGTACACGCCGGGCCGTTGCACGGCGCCCGACAGGCAGAACAGGCGGTGCTCGGTCGCGTGGCCGTCGAGCAGCACGTACGGGATGTTCATCAGCGTCTCGACGTTGTTGACGACGGTCGGTTTGCCGAACAGGCCCACCTGGAACGGGAACGGCGGCTTGTTGCGTGGCTCGCCCCGATACCCCTCGATCGAGTTGAAGATCGCCGTCTCCTCGCCGCAGATGTAAGCACCGGCGCCACGGACGACGGTGAGGTCGAACCCGGTGTCGGCGCCGATCAGGCCACGTTCCCGGCAGGCGTCGAGCGCAGCCTCGAGCGTGAGGCGGGCCCTCGGGTACTCGCCGCGGATGTAGATGTAGCCGTGGTCGCAGCCGGTGGCGTATGCCGCGATGCACAGCGACTCGATCAGGGTGAACGGGTCGTTCTCGATCAGCGTGCGGTCCTTGAACGTTCCCGGCTCCGACTCGTCGGCGTTGCACACCAGGTAGTGCGGCGTCGCCTCCTGAGTGCGGACCGCTTCCCACTTGCGAGCCGTCGGGAAGCCGGCACCGCCGCGGCCGACCAGCTCCGACTCGGCAACGGCGGCGATGACGCCCTCGGGCCCGATTTCCCGGGCGAGCCGGAGCGCCTCGAAGCCCCGGTCGTCGAGGAAGGCGTCGAGATCGAGCGGGTCGATCCGTCCGACCCGGTGCAGCAGGATCAGCTCGTCGCCGCCTGCCTGCGGTACGGCGGCGGCCGGATGGGTCTCGGTGCCCGGGAACGCACCGTCGGCGAGTCGCTGGACGTCGGCCGGCGTGACGTGGCCGGCGACCGCCTGCCGCAGCGGCGAACCGGCTTCGATCACGAACGCGCTCGGTGCCCGCTCACACATGCCGAGACACGGCGACGGGTGCACGCCGTCGGGCAGGTCGTCGTCGGTGAGCCCGCCCGCCGAACGACAAGCGAGATCGACACAGGCGTGCACCTGGTGTTTCGGCCGCTCGGTCGGCGAGAACAGCGAATAG
>JBPEWX010000235.1:0-2986 GCA_052032235.1 Ilumatobacter sp.
GATGCCGAGCGTCGCTCGGGCGGTCGAACGGTCGGCGTCACGGTCGACGTCGAGGATCGACTGTCGAACCGGGGCACCGGTGAGTTCGGCGCGCGGCAGCGGCGAGTCGGGGAAGGCGACGGCGCATGCGGCGGCTCGCTTCGCCGCGACCTGGCTGGCACGGCCGGGCTTCAGGTCGTAGCTGACGACGACGACGGGGATCTGGAGCTTGCGGGCGGCGAACACGCTGGGCATCGATGCGTATCCGCCGACGCTCACGACGACCTTCGGCCGCGCCGTCGTGAACCGCTCGATCGCCACCCGGCGGGCGCGCCACATCTTCGGGAGGAACGACAGATTCCGCTTCGAGAGGCTCCGCTGGAACCCGTCGACGTCGTAGAAGTGGTGCGGGAAGGGGGTGTCCGGCAGCAGCCGCGTCTCGATGCCGCGTTCGCATCCGGCGTAGTGGATCGTCGACGGATCGTGTCCGCGGGCGACGAGACCCTCGGCCACGGCGAGCGCAGGGAGGACGTGCCCCGACGTGCCACCACCGGTGACGACGGCGTACGGCGCGTCAGCCACGGGCGGCCGAACGGGCGGGTCGGGATGTCCGGGCCGAACCGGTCGCGGCGTGCGACCGACCGGGCCGTCCGGCCGTCCGTCGTGCACGCGGCGCCGTGATGGCCCGTCGAGCCACGTTGAGCAGGAGTCCGGCAGCGACCATCGACACACACAGCGAGGTGCCGCCCGCCGAGAAGAACGGCAGGGTGAGACCGGTCACCGGGATGACACCGGCGACGCCGCCGATGTTCACGATCGCCTGGACGCCGAGCCAGCAGGCGATCCCGCCGGCGAGCAGCATGCCGAACCGGTCGGGCGCTGCGAGCGCGGCTTGGACGCCGAACCAGACGATCAGCCCGAATCCGCCGATCACGGCGACCGATCCGATGAAGCCGAGCTCATCGGCGATGACCGCGAAGATGAAGTCGGAGTGGGCGTACGGCAGGTAGCCGAGCTTCGATCGACTGCCGCCGATGCCCGAGCCGGTCCAGCCACCGTTCGCGATGCTGAGCAGCCCCTGCCACGACTGGAACGCCAGGTGTTCCTTGTTGCCCTCGATGTCGCGGAATGCCGTGAGACGGTTGAAGCGCCACGGGCTCGACATGACGGCGATCAGGGCGCCGGTCGCACCGACCGCGGTGATCGCTCCGATGTGCCGGAACGGGACGCCGGCGATCATCGCGACGCACAGCGACACGGCGGTCAGCACGATCGCAGCACCGAGGTCGCCCTGCATGAAGCTGACGCCGGCGCAGCCGAAGGTCACGAGACCGAGCGGGATCAGACCGTGGCGGGGCAGATGCAGGTCGTGTTCGTGGCGGGTGAAGTGGTCGGCGAGGAAGGCGATCGCGGCCAACTTCAGGAACTCGGACGGCTGGAAGCCGAACGACCCGAACCGCACCCACGAGTTGGCGTCGTTGACGGTGACGCCGACCCCCGGCACGAACGGCAGCATCATGAGACCGGCAGCGATGACGGCGAGCGGGATCACGAGTGCGCGCCAGCGGTGGTACGGCACCTTGAGGGCGATCACCAGGCCGACGAGACCGATCGCCGCCCACATCGACTGCCGCATGAAGGTGTCGTACGGCGTGTCCGAACTGGCGACCTCACGAGCAGACGTCGCGGACAGCACCATCACCAGACCCAACATCACGAACGCGGCGACGGTGAGCCCGATCCAGTAGTAGATGCCCGGTGTCGGACCGAGCACCTCGCGCTCGGCCGGCTTCGACGTCTTGACGACACGGCGGGAGGGCTTGGCGCGCTTCGGGGCGCCCGAGCGCTTCTGGCGACTCGGGCCACCGTTGATGCGTTCCAACGCCGCTTGGCGGCGTGCCCGGACGTCGGCGGTGTCGGGCCTGATCGCGATCGTCATGTGAGGTCCTCCGTCATCGAGTCGGCTCCGTCATGATCGGTTCCGGTGGTTCGCGCCGCGGTGGCGGCGAGGTGGTCGTGGACGAGCTGCTTGAACACGGTGCCGCGTTCGGTGTAGTTGCGGTACCAGTCGAAGCTGGCGCAGCCGGGTGACAGCACGACGGCGTCGCCGGGTCGGGCGCACTGGTGAGCGGCCGAGATCGCCTCGGGCATCGACGCGGCGTCGATCACGGTGGCGACCCCGTCGAACGCCGCATGGACGTCGGGGGCGGCTTCACCGATCGCGACGACGCTGCGCAGTCGGTGGGGCTCGGCGGCCATCGGTGCGAGCGACACACCCTTGCGCGACCCGCCGGCGATCAGCACGAGCGAGTCGAACGCCCGGATCGCGGTCGCCGCTGCGTGCGGCGTGGTCGCCTTCGAGTCGTTGTACCACGCGACGTCGCCGACCTCGACGATCGGCTCGAGCCGGTGCTCGGGCGTCGTGAAGTCCGCGAGCGCGGCGGCGATGTGTTCCGGTGTGGCGAGCCCGGTCTCGAGCACGAGCGCACTCGCGGCGAGTGCGTTCGTGCGATCGTGCGGCAGGCTCCGCCTCATGATCGAGGTGTCGGCGATCGGGCCGTCGGGGCCGACGAGCCGGTCGCCATCGACGCGGTAGTCGGCGCCGGTCGTCCCGAACGTGCGGCGTCTCGACGGCGCCGCAGCGAGGTGTTCCATCACGACGGGGTCGTCGACGAACCCGATCGCGACGTCGGTGCTGCGCTGCTGTGCGAACAGCTTGGCCTTCGCTGCGATGTACGAGTCCATGGACCGGTGCCAGTTGAGGTGGTCGGGCGCGAGGTTCAGCCACACGGCCGCGTCGGCCCGGAACCGCTCGGTGAACGCGAGGCGGAAGCTGGTGCACTCGACGACGAATGCGTCGTACGAGTCGTCGTCGATGGCGTCGAGCAGTGGCACGTCGGTGTTGCCGAGCGCCGCGGTGTGCAACCCGGCGGCGCGCAGGATCGCGACGGTCAGCTCGGTCGTGGAGGTCTTGCCGTCGGTGCCGGTGATCGCCAGGATCGGTCGC
>JBPEWX010000236.1:0-4735 GCA_052032235.1 Ilumatobacter sp.
CCGTCGGTGGCGATCTCGAGGAAGTCGGACCCGACGGCGAGGATCTCGCCCGGCTCGCCGTGGAGCGCGGCGACCGTGCCGGTCACCGGTGCGGAGATCTCGACGGTCGCCTTGTCCGTGAGCACTTCGGCGACCGGCGAGTCGGGGGTGACCTCGTCACCGACGGCAACGAGCCATTCGACCAACTCGGCCTCGGCCACGCCCTCGCCGACGTCGGGCAGCTTCATCGTGAACGAGCTCACGCCTGCATCACCTCCTGCATCGCTGCGCCGACCCGATCGGGGCCGGGGAAGTACGACCACTCGAGCGCGTGCGGGTAGGGCGTGTCCCACCCACAGACCCGCACGATGGGTGCTTCGAGGTGGAAGAAGCAGCGCTCTTGGACCGTCGCGCTCAGTTCGGCGCCGAAGCCGGAGGTGCGGGTGGCCTCGTGGAGAACGACGCAGCGACCGGTCTTGCTCACCGACTCGACGATCGCGTCGACGTCGAGCGGGACGAGCGTGCGCAGGTCGATGATCTCGGCGTCGACGCCCTGCTCCTCGGCCGCCGCCTGCGCCACGTGGACGAGGGTGCCGTAGGTGAGCACCGTCAGATCGGCGCCCGCACGATGGATGCGGGCCTTGCCGAGCGGCACGGTGTAGTGGCCGTCCGGCACCTCGCCGAGCGGGTGGTTCGTCCAGGGCACGATCGGCCGATCGTGGTGACCGTCGAAGGGTCCGTTGTAGACCCGCTTCGGTTCGAGGAACACGACCGGATCGTCGTCCTCGATCGCCGAGATCAGCAGGCCCTTCGCGTCGTACGGGTTCGAGGGGACGACCGTCGTGAGTCCGGCGACGTGGGTGAAGAGCGCCTCGGGGCTCTGGGAGTGTGTCTGTCCGCCGAAGATGCCGCCGCCGGTCGGCATGCGGACGACGATCGGGGCCGAGAAGTCGCCCGCCGAACGGTGACGCAGCCGGGCCGCCTCGGACACGATCTGGTCGTAGGCGGGATACATGTAGTCGGCGAACTGGATCTCGACGCACGGTCGAAGGCCGTAGGCGGCCATGCCGATCGCGGCGCCGACGATCGCCGACTCGTTGATCGGTGCGTCGAAGCAGCGGTGATCACCGAAGCGTTCCTGCAGGCCCTGTGTGCACCGGAACACGCCGCCGAAGAAGCCGACGTCCTCGCCGAACACGACCACCCGGTCGTCTCGTTCCATCGCCACCGCGTGGGCGTCGCGGATCGCTTCCACCATCGTCATCGTCGGCATGTCATTCACCCACCTGGTCGCGCTGCTCGCGGAGATGACGGGGCAGTTCGGCGTACACGTCGTCGAACATGGTGGCCGCGCTCGGGACGACGCCGCTCTTCACCGACCCGTGCGAGTCGGCCTCGGCGAACGCCGCGTCGATCTCGGCGGCGATCTCCTGCTCGAGCGCGGCGTGCCGCTCGTCGTCCCATCCACCGTCGACGACGAGGTGCTGCTTGAGGCGGTCGATCGGATCGCCGAGCGGGAACTGTTCGGACTCGTGGTCCGGCCGATACACCGATGGATCGTCGGAGGTCGAGTGGGCGCCGCGGCGGAGGGTGATCCACTCGAGCAGCGTCGGGCCGAGGTTCGACCGGGCCCGCTGCTCGGCCCACTGCGAGGCCGCGTAGGCGGCGAGATAGTCGTTGCCGTCGACGCGGATCGCCGGGATGCTGAAGCCGTATCCACGGTCGGCGAAGGTGGCCGACGCACCGCGGGCGAAGTCTTCGGGGGTCGAGATCGCCCAGTGGTTGTTGACGATGTTCAAGATCACCGGCGCCTGGTACGTGGACGCCATGACGAGCGCCGCGTGGAAGTCGTTCTCGGCCGACGATCCCTCACCGATCCAGGCCGACGCGATCGCCGTGTCGCCACGCATCGCCGACGCCATCGCCCACCCGACGGCTTGCGGGAACTGGGTTGCGAGGTTGCCCGAGATCGAGAAGAACCCGTGCGACTTGGCGGAGTAGAGCACCGGCAGCTGACGTCCCTTGAGCGGGTCGTGCTCGTTCGACAGGATCTGGTTCATCATCTGCACGATCGGGTAGCCGCCGGCGATCAGCAGGCCCTGCTGTCGGTAGGTCGGGAAGTGCATGTCGCCCGGTTGCAGTGCGCGTTTCTGGCTGCAGGCGATCGCCTCTTCGCCGAGCGCCTGCATGTAGAACGAGATCTTGCCCTGTCGGTGGGCTCGCAACATGCGGGCGTCGAACGCCCGGACCGTCATCATGTCGCGCAGCCCGGTGAGCTTGTCGTCGAACGACAGGTCGGGCACCCACTCGCCGACGGCTCGACCGTCGTCGTCGAGTACTCGCACCATCTGCTTGCGCATCAACGCGACCCGTTCGACCTTCTCGTCGAGATCGGGCTTCTTCATCTCGCCCGCCTTCGACACGTACCGCACCTGATCGGCGGGTTGGTGTCCTCGGGCCGGTTGCGGAATCCGGAGGCTGAGGCCGGATGACGGTGCGTGCGCGTCTGACGAGTTCCCCACGCCGCCGAGCATCGCGCACCCGATGGCCGCCCGCCAGGGCACCCCGTCACCACCGAACGGACGCCCACTCATCGGTCGGGGCCGCGTCGGCGCGCGAGCGAGATCAACGGCGCAGCGACGCCGGTCGTCACCAACGCCATGACGACGATGGCCGCGTACGACGCCTGGCTCAGGACGCCGACCGAGAGACCGACCGTCGCCACGACGACCTCGAGCGCTCCGCGGGCATTGAGCGAAGCCGCCGCGACGAACGAGTCTCGGTTGGACAATCCGCCGACCCGTGCCCCACCGAAGGCGCCGGCGAGCTTGCCCGCCGTGGCGGCGACGACGATGACGACCGTCCCGACGGCGACCGATCGACTGTCGAGCGCTCCGAGATCGACTCGCAGGCCCGCCACGGCGAAGAACAACGGCGCGAACACAGCATTCGACATCACTTCGATGTGACCGAGAACCGGGCCGCCGCCGAGCGTGCTGCGACGCAGCGCGATCCCGGCGAAGAAGGCACCGATCACGACCTCGACGCCGATCGCGTGGGTTGCCGCACCGACCGCGACCGTGAACAGCACGATCAAGCTCGTCGTCGCAGCCGGCCCGCCGTCGCGACGTTCCACCGCACCGACCGCCGAGTCGAGGAGCCGGGCACCGTATCCGATCACCACGGCACCGATGACGACCATGCCCACCACGGCGACCGTCAGATCGGTGACCGACACCGTGCCGCCCTCCACGAGGGAGACGACGACGCCGAGCAGGAGCCAGCCCACGATGTCGTTCAGTGTGGCGACCGTGAGGACCAGTTGGCCGACCGGACGCCGCAACAGTCCGAGGTCGCCGAGGATCCGTGCGGCGACCGGCAACGACGAGATGGCGAGCGCGACACCGACGAAGAGCGCGAAGACCCATCGCCGGTCGTCGTCACCCAAGAAGCGGTCGGGGAGCCACGCGCCGACCACGAGACCGGTTGCCAACGGCACCACGAGACTGCCGACCGCTGTCGTGATCGTGGGACGCCCCGCGTCCCGCACGGTGGCCAGGTCGAGTTCGGCGCCCGTCGTCATGAGGAGGAGCACGATGCCGAACCATGCGAGCCCGAGCAGCAGTCCCGCCTGACGCTCGTCGGGTGGGAACAACCAGGCCCAGCCGTCGCTCCACAGGGCACCGAACACCGACGGTCCGAGGACGACGCCGGCGAGCAGCTCACCGACGACCCGGGGCTGACCGACGCATCTGGCGGCGTACCCGCCAGCCCGCGCCGCGGACAACAGGACGACCAGCTGGCACCAGAACACGAGCAATTCGTGATCACCCAGCGGCGGGAGTGGCACGCCGGCTCCGACGAGCATGCGGCATCGTACGTGCCACGCCACGCCGTGATCGGTCACGCCGACCCGCACGATACGGTGCCGTCCGTGGCCGATGACGAACACCGCATCTACTCGATGAGCGTGGCGAGCGTGTACGTGCACTACGTGGCGAAAGCCGAGCGCAAGGGCCGCACCAAGGCCGAGGTCGACGAGATCCTGTGCTGGCTCACCGGATTCGATCAGGTGACGCTCGACCGTCACCTCGCCGACGAGACCGACTTCCGCACCTTCTTCGAGGCCGCTCCCCTCAACCCCGATCGACGCATGATCACCGGCGTCGTGTGCGGGGTTCGGGTCGAGGACGTCGAGGAGCCCTTGATGCAGGAGATCCGCTACGCCGACAAGTTGATCGACGAGCTCGCCAAGGGCAAGTCGATGGAGAAGATCCTCCGCAGCGTCTGACCCGGCGGGGCCCGCTCGTGCCACCGGAAGTCGTCTGGGAGACTGGCCACCATGACGACGACGATCGACTGGTACGGGTGTGCGACGTTCCGGCTGCGGACCGCCGACCTCACGATCTTCCTCGACGCGTACATCGATCGCGCCCCGATCGCCGCCGGATCAGGACTCACCGCCGCCGACATCGACGAGTGCGACTGGATCCTCGTCGGCCACGCCCACTTCGACCACCTGGCGGGCGCCGAGACGATCATGGCCAACACCGGCGCGACGCTCGTCGGGAGCTACGAGACGATCCGGGTGATGGAAGCGGCCGGAGTGCCGGCCGACCGGATGCTGTGCGTGTCGGGCGGCGAGGCGGTCGACCTCGGCAACGGCGTGCGTGCTCACGTGTTCCCGAGCCTGCACAGCTGCGTGTGGTCGCACACAGAGATGCACGGCGCCGGCGAGGTGTGCCTCGGCGACCTC
>JBPEWX010000237.1:0-2061 GCA_052032235.1 Ilumatobacter sp.
CCTTCGGGTCGGGGGTCGTACGGAACGGCGACGGAGTCGACGTTTCGGGAGATCACCCGACCCGGCAGGCACCCAGGACCGTCGTAGTCTGGCGGCATGGAGCCGCGCCGGCGGCGACCGCCGCTGCATCTCGACCTCGACGGAACCGACGACTTCTGGACCCACCCGGAACGTCGCCACGAGACCCATGTCCGCACCACGGTCGTCCTCGTCACCCTGATCGCGCTCGTCGCTGCGTGGGCGGTCGTCCTGTCTCCCAGCATGTTCGTGTTGGCGGTGATGCTGGTGCCCGGGGCGATCCTGTCGGGGGCGCTGGCCTGGCACACCCGTGAGCGGCCGATCCCCGACTACACCGACGGTGCTCCCGCCCGCCGGAGGCGGTTCAGGACATCAGGTCGGTGACGACCCGCTCCCACAGCTCCGTCGTCAGGCGGAGACTCTCGACGTCGACCCGCTCGTTGTGGCCGTGGAAGCGAAGGCTGAACTCGCCGGGATCGACCACCGGTGAGAACAGCCCGGCGCCGTAGCTGACCGCACCCAGCTCCCGGAACACGCGGGCATCGGTGAAGCCGACGCTGAACTGCGGGTTGAGCCGGGCATCGGGGAACGGCACGTTGACCGCCCGCTGCAACGCATCCCACAGCGGGGTGTCGGTGCGGCTGATCGACGACGGGTCGTCCATCAAGATCTCGACCTGCACCTTGTCCATCAACTCGTCGCCGAGCGCCGCACGCAGGTGGGCGGTCACCTCGTCGGTGTGCTCGCCCGGCAGCGTCCGGATGTCGACCTCGACGTCGACCACGTCGGGGATCACGTTCGTCTTCGGTCGACCGGCGGTGCTGACGACGTTCGGGGCGAACGTGGTGTGGGTGCAGGCGTGGAAGAAGCCCTTCCCCGACGTCACGGGCAGGCCGTCGAGCAGTTCGTCGATCCGCTCCTCGTCGAGCATCGCAGCCTTCGCCTCGTCGGGGATGTCGAGCGACTGCACCTGGCCGCGCCAGTGCTCGTGGAAACGCGGCGTCGGTCGGTACTCGTTCAGCCGACTCACGATCTTGGCCGCCGACACGAGCGCGTTGTCGGCACCGAACGGCATCGACCCGTGGCCGGGCGTGCCGCTCACGCGCAGCCGACGCCACGCGACGCCCTTCTCACCGACGGTCACCCCGACCGACCGCTTCCCCTCCGGCCCGGAGTGGAGACCGCCGGACTCGGTGAGGAGGTAGTCGCAACGGATGGCGTCGGCGTGGTGGTCGGCGACCCATTGGGCGCCGTACGTGCTGCCGGCTTCCTCGTCGGCGACCGCGAAGTAGAGGAGGTCGCCCTTCGGTCGGAAGTCGCGCTCGGCGAGCGACTTGAACACGACCGCCATCGACGAGGTCAGGTTGAGCATGTCGACGGCGCCGCGGCCCCACACCTCGTCGTAGCCGTCGGGGCTGGTGATGATCTCGCCGCCGAACGGGTCTTCGCGCCAGCCATCTCGGTTGACGGGCACGACGT
This sequence comes from Ilumatobacter sp., assembly GCA_052032235.1. Taxonomy (GTDB): domain Bacteria; phylum Actinomycetota; class Acidimicrobiia; order Acidimicrobiales; family Ilumatobacteraceae; genus Ilumatobacter. The sequence continues at coordinate 1,498 of JBPEWX010000237.1, forward strand.
CGGTGTGGCCCATCAGGCAGAGCGACGGTGCGTTCGGGTCGGAACCGGGGATGCGGGCGACGAACGACTGGCGGTCGGGGGACGGACCGAAGCGCTCGATCTCGACACCGTCGCCCTCGACGTACGACTGGAGCACGTCGGCGTTGCGCGTCTCGTTGCCCGAGTCGGGTCGTCCGTCGTTCACGCACTCGTTCCGGATCAGCGTCTGCAACAACTCGACGGTGTCCGCGGTCAGGTCCTTCCCCATCGCCAGATCATGACAGAGCCGCGCAGGTCAGGTGCCAGAGGGACGCCGAGGCGCGGGAACCCACCCGGGTCGGGTGTCGTACGGAACACCGAGGCGCAGCCGAGGCGTTTCGGCAGATCACCCGACCCGGGTCGCGACGCACACCCTCGACACCGGGTCGGGTGATCTCCGGAAACGTCGACTTCGTCGCCGTTCCCTCCGACACCCGACCCGCATCTCGTGGCACGCGAGACTCGTCGCCATGGCTGAGATCCACGGGCAGGTCGACGACGGGTTCGGAGCGGTGGCGGACGCGTTCCGCGCCAACTTCGACGAGC
>JBPEWX010000238.1:0-3149 GCA_052032235.1 Ilumatobacter sp.
CTCGACGAGGCGGTCGAGCGCGCCGCCGCCGCCGTGGCGGAGAAGAATCCCGACCTCGACGACGCCGAGCGCGACGAGGTCGCCCGCACGATCGGCATCGGTGCGGTGAAGTACGCCGACCTGTCGACCGATCGGATCAAGGACTACGTGTTCGACTGGGATCGGATGCTCGCGTTCGAGGGCAACACGGCGCCGTACCTGCAGTACGCGCACGCCCGCATCTGCTCGATCTTCCGGCGGGCCGAGGTCGATCGCAACAGCGTCCGGTCGACCGAGATCTCGCTGGGCGAGCCGCAGGAGCGCGAGCTCGCGAAGCGTTTGTTGGCATACCCGTCGGCGCTCGACGACACCCTGGCGACCTATTCGCCCCACAAGCTGTGCACGTACCTGTTCGACCTCGCGCAGGACTTCATGAGCTTCTACGAGCACTGCCCGGTGATGAAGGCCGACGAGCCGCTCCGCACCAGCCGTCTCGCCCTCTGCGACCTGACGGCGCGCACGCTGGCGCACGGTCTCGGCCTGCTCGGCATCACTGCTCCTGAAGCGATGTGAGTTGCCGTCATTGACGGCGCGCAGCCGTGCAACCACCGTGTGTGGCAACTTCGGTTGACACTTGCGTGAATCTGAAGCCCGTTGTGTCACAAATCTCTGTACGATCACATCGTTGTGTCAACTCGACGCAAAGTTCAGTGAGCAGAGATGCAGCAACCACCCACCGCCCCACACCCTGACGCCACACCCCGCGACACCGGCGCGACGTTCATCGAGATCCTCGTCTCGATCGTCCTGCTCGGCACCGCCGGTATCGCGGTGCTGTCGGCCTTGGCCGCCTCGGCGACGGGTGCGGCCGTGCAACGGGAGGTGTCGACGACACAAGCTGCACTGGCGAGCGCTGCCGACGCCGTGACCGACGTCGACGCGGCGGACGACAACTACGTCGTGTGTGCATCACCTGGCTCGTACGCCGCATTGGTCGCGAACGCCTCACCTCGGGCCACGGTGACCGTCGAGCGGGTCGAGTTCTGGAATCCGACCACCCAGGCCTATCAATCGTCTTGTGTCTCGGCAGACGCCGATCGCCTCCAGCGCCTGACGCTGAGCGCTTCCGACGGTGATCGCACCGCCACGCTCTCGGTGGTCAAGCGCCGCGCAGGCTCGCCGACCTTGAACACCGTTCCCACCCCTCCGGCATCCGGGAGCGGCGGGATGGTGGACCCGACCCCCCACTCAGGACTGTGACGTGACGAACCTCTCGAAAGCCACCCGTCGGCGGGACGCCGGCATGACCCTGCCCGAAGTCGTCGTCGTCGTTGCGTTGCTCGGCATCATCACGGCCGTCGTCGTCGGCGCGGTCACGGTGGTGTTCCGGACCGAGGACGGCGTCGCCAAGACCGTCGCCGAGACCCACGACGTGCAACAGGCGGTCAACTACTTCCCGCTCGACGTCCAATCGGGACCGATCGAGGTGGCTGCGTACGAGACGGCGGCCAACGCGATCGAACCGGGATGTGGCGACACCACCGCCACCAACGTCATGTCGTTCGAGAACGGTGGCCGGCGGATCGCCTATCTGGCGACGACCGACGGAGCCGTCGCATCGCTCGATCGCTACGAGTGCGAGGTGTCCGGCTCGGGCTGGGCCGTCGCCTCCTCGCTCAACATCGCCGATTCGCTCGATGCGTCGTCCGGGGCGCCGGTCGAGGTGACCGTGGTGCCGGATGCGTCCGACGCCTTGATCGTCGACGCCGTGATCATGCGGTTCTCCCAGGACGTCGCCGAACCCGAGGTGATCGCGAGTCCGAATGCCGATGTGTTGCTCGAGCCGGAGGTCGTGAGCGGAACCTGCGCAACCGACAACCCGGTCGCGGCTGCCTACGACTTCGGTGCATTCGTCGAGACCGACGTGCACATCCAGGGCGGCATGATCGAAGGCCCGCTCGCCACGGGCGGGACGCTCACGTGGACGCCCAACACCACGGTCGCCCAAGCGAAGGCCAACGCGAAGTATCACGGTGTCGGGCTGTATGCGGGTGCCATCGGCTGGGGCTCGTCCTCGACCAAACTCGCCGTGTCCAAGGGCGACATCGTGATCGGGGCACCCGCTCACGAGCAGAGCAAGAAGATCTACGGCAACACCTCCACCTCGGGTCAGTACGTCGAGTTGAACGGTGGCGCCAAGTACGTACCGCTCGCCTCGTACGGCAACACGATCGACTTCACCGCAGCGTTCGACGAGCTCCGGGCTTGTTCGGGCGCGATCGCGTCGCTGCCGGCCTCGTGCTCGAACTGCGCGCACGAGGTCGCGATTCTCGACCCGGACCGCCCGGCGCCCAACAACCAGTACGTCCCCGGCTCGAGCTCGAAGATGAAGCTCGACATCTCGGGTCCCGGTGGCAACATCCTCAACCTGCCCGAGAGCTACATCTCGACCAGCGTCGTGCAGGAGTTCAGCCATCAGGGCGGCCTCTCCCAGTCGAAACCCCTCATCGTCAACGTCATCGACGACGGCGACGGCGTCGTGAACTTCTCGGTCCCGAGTGCGTCCTGGCAGAACCTCGGCAACCAGAAGAACGTCCTCGTGAACTTCCCGAACGCGACGACCGTCAACTTCACCAATCGGTTCAACGGAGCCGTGCTCGCGCCGTTCGCCGACGTCACCACCGGCCAGGAGTTCTCGGGTTCGGTCATCGCCGTTTCCTGGACCCACACCGCCGGAACCGTTCACAACGACAAGGACCCCTTCGATGGAAACATCGACTTCGACAACTGACGTTCCGACCGGTCGCGATCGCGGCATGGTGCTCGTGCTGACACTGATGCTCACGATCGTCCTCGCAGTGATCGTGTTGGCCCTCGCGACGTACGCGGCGACGGCGTTGCGCACATCGAGGGTCACCGATGGTCGCAACGAGAGCAACGCGAACGCGTCCGCCGGCCTCGACTGGACCATCGAACGGCTCGCCGAGAAGCAACTCACCCCCGCCGACTGCGTCGGAGCCGACGTCGGCGTGCCGGTCGCTGTCCTGCCGCAGGCCGGCACGATCGCCGTCACGTGCACGAACGTCGCCGAGGTCAACGGCAACCCGACCGTTCACCTCGTGGCGAACGCGACGCTTCCCGATGGGACCTCCCGACGGATCGACACCCTC
>JBPEWX010000239.1:0-2400 GCA_052032235.1 Ilumatobacter sp.
TCGAGCAGCCATCAGCCACCATCAACCACATCCAACGACGAACCTCGTCAGGAACACGCGGCCTCGGCATGAACAACACCTCCAAAAGATCAGGTGTTGCAACGACCCTCGGAACTCAGCCCGACCCCATTCGTCGGTGTCGTCCTCGTCAGCGGACGAAGGGCATCTCGACGATGCGGCCGGCGAGGCGCTTGCCGCGGACGTCGATCTCGACCTCGCCGTCGACGGTGAGGTCGGGCCGGACGAACGCCATCGCGACGCCGTGCTCGAGCACCGGTGAGTAGTTCCCCGAGGTGACGGCGCCGACGACGTCGTCACCGACGAGCACGGCGCTCGCCGCCCGGGGTGGACGACGACCCTCGGTCGTGATCCCGACGAGCGCTCGGCTGACGCCGCGTTCGCGCTCGGCTTCGAGCGCCGCCTTCCCGCGGAACGCAGGCTTGTCCCACCCGACGACCCAACCGAGGCCGGCCTGCAGTGGGGTGATGCCGGGGCCGAGTTCGTTGCCGTGCAGCGGGAGGCCGGCTTCGAGGCGGAGGGTGTCTCGGGCGCCGAGCCCGGCCGGTCGCACACCGGCGTCGGTGATCGCACGCCAGAGGTCGGTCGCGGCGTCGACGGGGACGGCGATCTCGAGGCCGGGCTCCCCCGTGTAACCGGTACCGGCGACGAGGCACGAGGTGCCGTTCCAGTCGCACCGGATCACGCGGAAGCGTCCGACGGCACCGGCCTCGGGCCAGATGTCGGCGATGCGCTGCTTTGCTTCCGGGCCCTGGACGGCGAGGACGGCTCGGGTGTCGGTGACGTCGATGCCGCCGATCGCGTCGACGACCCGTTCGGTGTTCGAGGCGTTCGGCATCACGTCGAAGGTCTGCTCGTCGTCGGGGTGCCACCAGACGATGATGTCGTCGAGCACCGAGCCGTCGGCATCGTCGAGCAGGTGGGTGTACTGGGCCCGACCTGGCGCGATCTTGCCGAGATCGTTCGACAGCGCCGCCTGGAGCGCGTCGAACGCCTGCGGTCCGGACACCCGCATCGTGCCGAGGTGCGACACGTCGAACACGACGCTGCCGTTGCGGCACGCCAGATGCTCGTCGATCGTGCCGGTGTACTCGAGCGGCATCTCCCAGCCGCCGAACGGCGTCATCTTGGCGCCGAGCTCGCGGTGGACGGCGTCGAGCGGCGACCGCTTCATCGCGTCAGCGGGCGGCGGCGATCGGGCCGTCGTCGAGGCCCTCGTCGCCGAGCGGCACGAGCTGCGAGTCGACCTCGTCCTTGACCCCGGCGAGCGACAGCACGTTCAGCACGCCCTGCCCCTTCTGCAGCACGTCGATCAGCTCGTCACCCTTGGCGAGCACGACCGAGCTGCCGTTGATCACGAGGTGGGCCGACGAGATGTCGCCTTCGACGTGTTCGCGGAGGTATTCGAAGACCTCGCGCACCGACTCGAGCTTGAGGCCGGCGTCGAGCAGGGTCTTGATGACGCGCAGCTCGAGCAGGTCGGTGTAGCTGTAGCGCCGACGGCTGCCGCTGCCGGCGGCGTCGGACAGCGACGGCCGGATGAGGTCGGTGCGTGCCCAGTAATCGAGCTGCCGATAGGTGATGCCGACGACCTTGGCCGCCTGCGTGCCGCTGAATCCTTCGCTCATGTTCGTGCTGTCTCCGTCTCGTTCGCGGCGTCTGCTCGGCAGGTCGCCGGTCTGCCCCAACCAGCCCGTCGTTGCACACCGGTGTAACTACGGACTTGCAACCCTACCGATGGTCGCGCGAGGCGTCAACACCCGACCGCGGAGCGCGGTCGGCCGGACGCGCAGTGGTGGCGGGGCGAGGTGTCGAGAGGGACGTCGGTGACGAACGCTGACGGTCAGGTCGCGAAGTCGTCGGGGTTGACGTGTTCGATGAAGTCCTTGAACTCGTCGATGATCTCGGCCGCTTCCTCGGCGTCGTCCTCGACGACCTCGGCCGGCTGGCCTGCCTCGTCGAGCAGCGCCTCGTCGGCGAAGATCGGCGTGCCGGAGCGGACGGCGAGCGCGACCGCGTCGGACGGGCGCGACGACACGGTGTGCTCGTCGTCACCGACCGTGAACTGGATCTCGGCGTAGAACGTGTGGTCGCGGACCTCGGTGATGATCACCCGCTCGAGCGTGGCGCCGACCTGACCGAGCACGGACACGAACAGATCGTGGGTCAGCGGCCTCGGCGGCTCGATGCCCTCGATCGCCGTGTGGATCGATTGCGCCTCCGGCGTGCCGATGTAGATCGGGAGCAGTCGCCGGTCGCCGCTCGACTCCTGGAGCAGCATCATCGGGGTGTTGGCCGGGACTTCGATCCGTACTCCCACGAGCTCCAGAGGTGTCATATCGCGAGCGTACCCGCGAAGTCCGAACGCGTCAGCCCGCGATC
>JBPEWX010000024.1:0-3208 GCA_052032235.1 Ilumatobacter sp.
GCGATCGTCGAACACGACGAGGCGACGAGAGCCATCGAACGCACCACCTCGGAGGCCCGGGTCGCCGACGCCGAGGCAACGCAGGCGGCGCGAGAGACCGAGGAGAACGAGGCGGCCGCCGAGGAGATCAAGAAGGCCAAGCAGGTCTACTTCCGACTCGGATTCACCTACTGCGGGACGTGTGACTCCCAGGCGAGGATCGAGATCGGTGGGTCCGTGACCGTGCCGATCGCCGGGCCCTTGTCGGCCACACTCGGCGTGTCGGCATCGATCGACGTGCGAGTCGAACCCACCGTGGAGGTCACCGACTTCGAGCTCGGGCTCCGCGGTTCGGTCGGCGTCGGCTTCCACAAGGGCCTCAGCGCCGGCGGATTCGGCGTGGCGGTCTCCGCCGACTTCGAGGTCTTCATCGCGCTCGACCTCGGCTTCCACGGTCCGGAACGGCCGAACACGATCGCCATCACGATCGGCTTCGAGGCCAAGGTGGCCGTCTCCGCGAGCGCCGTGCTGGTGCACCTCCATGCGACGCTCGCGTCGGTCGAGGGCACGGCCAAATTGCAGTTCGAGCAGATCGGCACGAGCGACCTGTACGAGGGACACGTGTACCTCGAGTTCAAGTTCACCGCGTTCGGCTTTCTCCACCTCGGTCCGTTCCATGCGAAGTGGTAGCAGCGATGATCACCCGACCAGCGACCTCACCCCGGAGCTCTCACCCATGACGAACGACGCCCCAGCCGATCGACCCGCCGACGACGACGCGGTAGCACCCTCGTCGAGGCGGCGCACCGTGGGCTACGGCATCGGTGCCGGCATCGCAGCGATGGCGGTCGTGGGCGGCGTGGTCGCCTGGTCGTCGGACGGCGGTGACGGCGGTGGTGACGCGGCGGCGAGCACGACGGTGGCCGTCGAGTACGAGGCAGCGGTGTTCTGCGCCGCGGTCACCGACCTGCCGCGCATCTCCGACTCGCTCGACGAGATGGGGACCCCCGCGACCGGGTTCCGGACGTACGCCGACGGACTCGACGAGGTCGCTGCGGTCGCCGACGCCGACACCGCCGTGGCGGCCTCGCTGCTCGCGGAGCGGTACCGCTCGATGGCCGACGCCGTCGACGCCGACGCCGACACGGCGCCGGGTGATGCGCTCGCGGCGGCCGCCCGGCTCGATGCCGACGCAGACAGCGTCGCAGCGATCGAGACCCTCCGTTCGGCCATCGACGCCGACTGCTGACGCCGTCGCCCGCTCCTGCGGTACCGTCGCGGTGGTGACGAACCGGCGGTGGGGTCTGGCGGTGGGATCGGCGCTCGCGTGCGCAGTCGTGACTGCGTCGTGCTCGGGCACCGGCACGCCGACCACCGGCTCGCCCGACTCGCAGTCGTCGGAGGTCACGGCGTCGTCGTCGAGTGTCGTGACCCTCGATTTCGTCACCGGTGGGGGAGTGTTCTCCGACATCGAGATGTTCTTCGACTATCCGCGGTATCTGTGGCACATCCGTCGTTTGAGCGTCGCGACGACGAACCTCGGCGACGAGCCGATCACGATCTCGTCGATCGCCTTGCGGGCCGACCACTTCGAGTCGCTCCCTGCGGAACCGAAGCGGACGGTGATCGCCCCCGGCCAACGGGTCGACGTCCAGGTCGACTTCGGACCGCTGACCACGTGTTCGCCGAGTGAGGAAGTGACGGGGGCCGTGGCGGTCACGCTCGCTCGAGGGGACGGACCGCCGGTCGACCACCTCATCGTGCTCGACCCACGCCAGCTCGACGAGATCCGCGACCGGGAGTGCATGCAGCAGCGCGTCGGGGCAGTGGCGTCGATCGCGTTCTCGGCGCAGCGCTCGATCGACGGGATGGTGATGGAGACGTCGATCGAGGTCGTTCGCAACGCCGGGACACCGGTGATCGAGATCACGTCGCTCAGCAGCAGCGTCATCCTGGCGCTCGTGCCGGTCGTCGACGACGAGCCGTTGTTGCGGGTCGGTCCAGATGTGAACAGGGCGAGCGTGCCGATCCGACTCGAGGTCAGCCGGTGCGATCCCCACGTCGTCAGTCAGAGCTCGCGGACCTTCGACCTCGCCGCGTACGTGAGCATCGACGGCGGCGAGTCGCATCGGCACCTGCTCGAGATCGACCGGGAGATGCAGTCGGATCTCCAGTCGATGATCGACGCCTGCACCGCGTTCACCACGGGCTGACCGTCACGCCGACCATTCGTCGAGCGGTGGGGTTGACCTCGTTCGTCCGAGCTGATTATTTTGTCAGTGAATAAAGTAGCGACGACATCTGAGGGGGTGACGCAGTGGTCGGGATGACCGGTTGGAAGAAGTTCGGGGTCGTGACGATGTTCCTCGCCCCGAGCCTCGTCGCACTGCTCGCGTTCTCGATCGGGCCGATGTTCGGCACCCTCTGGGTCTCCGTCCAGGACTGGAACCTGATCCGACCCGCCGAGTTCATCGGCGCCGACAACTATCGCGAGCTGTGGGGTGACGACGACTTCCGGCGGGCGCTGCTGAACACGCTCTACTACCTCGTCGGTTACCTGCCGCTCGTGATCGTCGGCGGGTTGGCGCTCGCCGTCTTGGTCAACCGCAAGCTGAAGGGCATCGCTGTCTTCCGGGCGATCTACTTCCTGCCCGTGGTGACGAGCTGGGTCGTCGTGGCACTGCTCTGGAAGTGGCTCCTCAACCCGAGCGACGGGCTCGTCAACTGGGGGCTCGGGCTCGTCGGGATCGAGGGGCCGGGCTGGTGGACGTCGCGAACGTGGGCGATGCCGTCGGTCATCATCGCCTCGGCCTGGAAAGACCTCGGGTTCGTCATGATCATCCTGCTCGCCGGTCTCCAGGGCATCGACGAGACCCTGTACGAGGCGGCACGGATCGACGGCGCCAGCGGCTGGCGACAGCTTCGCTCGATCACCCTGCCGCTGCTCACGCCGTCCCTGTTCTTCGTCGTCGTGATCTCGCTCATCAACGGCTTCCAGGTGTTCGACCAGGTCTGGGTCATGACCGAGGGCGGCCCAGCCGGGTCGTCGACCGTGGTGGTCGAACAGATCGTGAAGAACACGTTCTCCTACGGGCGCGCCGGCTACGCCGCGGCCCAGAGTGTCGTGCTGTTCGTCATCATCCTGTTGGTCACCGCGATCCAGATGCGGCTCCAGAAGCGGTGGGTCTTCTATGGCTGAGACGCTCCGCATCGACGGCGACACCCGCAC
>JBPEWX010000240.1:0-3814 GCA_052032235.1 Ilumatobacter sp.
GACGTCGACCCGTGGCGCCCGCTGTCGGCCGACGAGCAGAACGCCCTCGACCGAGAAATCGCCCACCTCCCCGTCGGCTGACCGACGAAGGGGGTCGGATACGTTTCGTCGTGCGGCCCTGCACGCCAGCCGACCTGGAGCGACGAAACGAATCCGACCCCGTTCGTCGGGCGACCTGGAGCGACGAAACGTCTTCGACCCCTCTTGCTCAGTGGAGGTACTGGCTGAGGCCTCGCTTGACGTATTGGCCGTGGCCGACCTTGCCGGTGAAGGTGTCGTTCTCCATGACGACCATGCCGCGGGCCATGACGGTGTCGACCTTGCCGTCGATCTCGAAGCCCTCCCACGCGGAGTGGTCCATGTTCATGTGGTGCTTGTCGTTGATGCCGAGCTTGGTCTTCGTGTTCGGGTCCCACACGACGATGTCGGCGTCCATGCCCGGGGCGATCGCGCCCTTCTTGTCGAGGCCGAACATGCGCGCCGGGGTGGTGCAACACGTCTCGACCCAGCGTTCGAGGGTGAGTTCGCCGGTGACGACACCCTGGTAGAGCAGCTCCATCCGGTGCTCGACCGAGCCGATCCCGTTCGGGATGGCCGAGAAGTTGCCGAGCCCGAGTTCTTTCTGGTCCTTCATGCAGAACGGGCAGTGGTCGGTCGAGACGATCGCCAGCTCGTTCATGCGCAGGCCCTTCCAGAGATCTTTCTGGTGGTGCTCGTGCTTGGTGCGCAGCGGGGTGGAGCACACCCACTTGGCGCCCTCGAAGCCGGGCTGCATGAGGTGATCTTCGAGCGACAGGTACAGGTACTGCGGGCACGTCTCGGCGAACACGTTCAGTCCGGCGTGCTGCGCGGCGGCGACTTCTTCGAGTGCTTCCGACGCCGACATGTGCACGATGTAGAGCGGCACGTTGCCGGCCACCTTCGACAGCTCGATCGCACGGTGCGTCGCCTCGCCCTCGAGCTCGGCCGGCCGGGTGAGCGAGTGGTACATCGGGTCGGTCTCGCCGCGGGCGAGCGCTTGGGCGACGAGCACGTCGATCGCGATGCCGTTCTCGGCGTGCATCATGATCATGGCGCCGTTCTCGCCGGCCTTCTGCATGGCCCGCAGGATCTGGCCGTCGTCGGAGTAGAAGACGCCGGGGTAGGCCATGAACAGCTTGAAGCTGGTGATGCCCTCGTTGTCGACGAGGTAGTCCATCGCCTTCAGCGAGTCGTCGTCGACGCCGCCGATGATCTGGTGGAAGGCGTAGTCGATCGCACAGTTGCCGGCGGCCTTCTCGTGCCAGGCGGCGAGGCCGTCCTGGACGAGTTCGCCGGTCTTCTGGACGGCGAAGTCGACGATCGTGGTGATGCCGCCCCACGCCGCGGCGATGGTGCCGGTCTCGAACGTGTCGCTGGCGAAGGTGCCGCCGAACGGCAGCTCCATGTGGGTGTGGGCGTCGATACCGCCCGGGATGACGTACTTGCCGGTGGCGTCGATGGTGCGGTCGGCGTTGACGCCCATCGACTCGGCCTGGCCGGGGGCGAGGATGGCGACGATTCGCTCACCGTCGACGAGGACGTCGCCGGCTTGGCGACCGGTGGCCGACACGATGGTGCCGTTGGCGAACAGTGTGGTGGACATGTGGTGTCTCCTTGTCTCGGTCGCTGCGATCAGTGGGCGGTGATCTCGTCGTAGGCCTCGGGGCGGCGGTCGCGGTAGAACTGCCAGCCGTGGCGGACCTCACGGATGAGGTCGAGGTCGAGGTCGCGCACGATCAGTTCGGGCTTGTAGGCGTCGCCGGGCTCGCCGACGAACTGGCCGCGGGGGTCGACGAAGTAGCTCTGACCGTAGAAGTCGTTCTCGCCGAGCGGTTCGATGCCGACCCGGTTGATGGCGCCGACGTAGTACATGTTCGCGACGGCGGCGGCGGGCTGCTCGAGGCGCCACAGGTATTCGCTGAGGCCGCGGTGCGTGGCGGACGGGTTGAAGACGATCTCGGCGCCGTTGAGGCCGAGGATGCGCCAGCCTTCGGGGAAGTGGCGGTCGTAGCAGATGTACACGCCGACCTTGCCGACGGCGGTGTCGAAGATCGGGTACCCCTCGGTGCCGGGCGTGAAATAGAACTTCTCCCAGAAGCCCTTCACCTGCGGGATGTGCTGCTTGCGGTACTTGCCGAGGTACGTGCCGTCGGCGTCGATGACCGCCGCGGTGTTGAAGTAGTGGCCCGTGTTGACGGCCTCGTACATCGGCAGCACCATCACCATGCCGAGTTCCTTGGCGACGCTCATGAAGCGCTGCGTGGTCGGTCCGTCGGGGATGTACTCGGTGTAGCTGTAGTACTCGGCGTCCTGCACCTGGCAGAAGTAGGGCCCGTAGAAGAGCTCCTGGAAGCAGATGATCTGAGCACCCTGGGCGGCGGCTTCACGAGCTGCCTCCTCGTGCTTGTCGATCATCGACTCCTTGTCGCCGGTCCAGTCGGTCTGCAGCAGGGCTGCCTTCACGATGTTCGCCATGGGCCGACAGTAGTGAGGCCGTTGACAACTCGTAAAGGGTTCGGCCGCCGCGACGCCGTCGTTTCACACCCCGTTCACAGCCCGAACGCGTCGGGCGCCGTCTCGTCGACCCCGGCTCGTCAGTGGAGGAGGTCGATGGGTGGGGTGTAGTACCAGGCGCCGGCGGTGGGGGTCGAGTACTCGGTGATGCGGTCGCGGATGCCGTCGACGCCGGCCATCCGTTCGAGCATCGTCTGGACCCGTGCCCGGTCGGCGCTGAAGGCGAGGAACATCAAGCCGTTCACTCGCACACCGCCGAACGGGGCGGACCGCCGGAACACCTCGAGTTCGTCACCGTCGTCGTCCTCGATCACGACGCGTGCGATGTGGGCGCTCGGATGGTCGTCGAGATCGGGCAGCTCCTCGTTGTCGACGAGCGTCCGGCCGAACACGAGCTCCTGGTCGTGCGGCGACAGCTGCTCGAACCCGCTCAGGTCGTGTTCCCAACGCTGCAGCAGGGCGACGCTGCCGTACGCGCCCGGTTCGCCGTCGGGCACGACGGCGGCGCTGATCGCCTCGTCGATCGGCGGGTTCTCCGTGCCGTCCTCGAACCCGGTCAGGTCGAGGCTCGTCCGGTAGACGAACGGCTGCTCTTCGGCCGCCAGCTCGGCGACCCCCGCCAACGCCTCGACGGCCTGCCGGGCGACGACGAGCATCGCATCCTCCGACGCACCGTGCAGCCAGATCCAGACGTCGTGCTGGTCGGCCGGCATCGTGTAGCCGCCGTCGCCGACGATCGGTTCGAAGTCGGCCAGCCCGGTCGGTACCTGGCCGGGCCAGAGCCGCTCGGTGAGCGAGGGCGAGAAGCCGACGACGATGTTGGCGCCGGCGACGGTGCCGTTGCCGTCTCGGATCTCGCCGATGCGGGCCAGGAGCTCGGACGGCTCACCGGTGAGGTCGAACTGGAGGTGGTGATGCGCTTTCGTGCCGATCGCGAAGATGCCGGGTTGGGGGATCGCCATACCGAATAGATGTAGCCGACCAGTGCCCGACCGCTGAACCGCGAACGTTCGAGAAACGTGCCGCCGTCGCCTGAACCGGTGCGGGTGCCCCGGTGTACGGTCGCCGGAACGCCGCGCCCAGCAGCGGTGTTCCCCCATCCACCCACACCGACAGGAGACACCATGTCGTTCCCCGGAGGCCGGGCATGAACGCCCGCACGACGCACGCCAGTTGGCGAGCACACGCAACGTCCACCCACCAGACCAACCCCTCCACCGCGACGTCATCTGGGCGCCGCACCCGGCGCTCCGTCGCCGCACTCGCCGTGCTCGCCCTC
>JBPEWX010000241.1:0-2554 GCA_052032235.1 Ilumatobacter sp.
AGGAGGACGAGGGCGGCGAGCAGACCGGGCGTCGGGTCGTCACCGTTCGACATGACGGCGACGACGGCGAAGAAGGTCATGCTCACCACGCCACTCCCGAAGCCGCGCACGCTCGTGACGGTCGCCCGAACCCGGGGCGAGGCGCGTTCCTGGAGCCGGGCATCGGTCGGGATCCACGCGACTTCATGGATCCCGTAGCCGACCGCAACCAGCGCGAGTGTCCAGACCGGTTCGGTGAGCAGCGCCGTCGCCGTGACGCCGGTGCCGAGGATCAGCGCCGAGCCCACCGTCACGCCGCGGACGTCCGGACGGCGTGCGGCGACCTCGCCGCCCACCAACAGGGCGACCCAGACGACGAGCACGATGACGGGTGCCGCGCCGTCGGATCCGCCCCGGGCCCGCGACAGCAGTGGGACGTACTCGTCGAACAGGAACAGGCCCTCGAGGAGGGCGCCGAGTACGACGAGCTTGCCGATCACCGGGACCCGCTTCGCCTCGGCGACGCCGGCGCGCAAGGTGCCGAGGTACGCCCGGAACGAGGTGGGCTCACCGGTGTCGGTGACCCAGCGCACGTCCGGCATCGTCGTCACGAGCGAGATCGAACCGGCGTGTGCGACGACGGTGAGCCAGCCGAGCGTCGCCAGGCCGACCACGATCCCGACCCGCTCGCTGAGGAGCACGGCGCCGAGCAGGGTGCCGGCGGCGACGCCCAGATTGCTGAACTGGCTGATGCGCGCCATCACGGTCGGATAGCTCCGCTCGTCGCCGACAGCGGTGAGCTGGTCGTGGATCATCGCCTCCCACGTCCCGCTCGCGAGCGCGTCGTGCAGCGCCCACAGCGTCGTGCCGACGAGCAGTCCGCCGACCGTCGGCCAGATCAGCCACACCGACAGGGCGGTTGCTCGAACCGCGAAGGCGGCGGCGAGCAGGCGACGTCGGTCGACACGGTCGGCGAGGGCGCCGCTCGGGATCTCGAGCACGAGCACGATCAGCGCCCAGATCAGGAACGCCGTCGAGATCTGCCCGGTCGAGACGTCGTTGTCGTTGAACCACAGCGTCCAGACCGCGTAGACGGGTCCGAACTCGTCGACGAAGGCGAGCGCGTACAGTCGCCGCCGCAACGCCCCCGTCGTCATCGACTCATTCTGACGGCCGACGGGCTACTCGCGGGCGGCGGCCCATTCGACGACCCGGGGCATGACGTCGGGGCCGGCCTTGGCGACGGCGCCGGCGTCGAACGGCGGTTGCGGGTCGTACTCGATCATCAGCTGGCTGGCCTCGGCGGCGACGCGATCGAACAGCAGCTCCATCAGTCGCAGCGCCATGTCGATGCCGGACGACACGCCCGCTGCGGTGATGATGCGCCGGTCGAGGTGCTCGACGACGCGATCCGGCACGGGCGTCGCGCCGGTCGCCTCGAGCGCGTCGTAGGCGCCCCAGTGCGTCGTCGCGGTCAGACCGTCGAGCAGGCCGGCGGCGCCGAGCACGATCGACCCGGTGCACACCGAGGTGGTGAAGCGGGTCGTCTCGTGGGCGGTGCGAACCCAGTCGAGGACACGGTCGTCGTGCACCAGGGGACGGGTCCCGACGCCGCCCGGGAACACGATCAGATCGGGGCGCGGGATCTCCTCGAAGGTGGCGTCGCGGGTGATGCCGAGGAAGCCGTTCTCGGAGCGGATCTCGCCGCGTTCGTGGCCGATGAAGATCACGTCGATGTCGGGGGTGCGCTGGAGCACTTCGTACGGTCCGATGCCGTCGAGCGCGGTGAACTTCGGGAACAGGGGGATGACGGCCTGGAGTGCCATGGGATGCCTTTCGGGTGGAGGTTGGGTGAGCGGTGGAGGACCGGTGCGGATCAGGTGGTGACGCGGAACCGTTGGCGGTACTGGTCGGGGCTGGCGCCGAGTCGGCGGTGGAACGTGCGCCGCATCGTCTCGGCGGTGCCGAATCCGCAATCGCGGGCGATCGACTCGACGGTGTCGGTGCTCGTCTCGAGCGACCGTTTGGCCGCCTCGAGTCGGACGGCGGCGACGTAGCGGGCGGGGCTGACCCCGACGTCGTCGGTGAAACGGCGGACGAAGTGTCGCTCGCTCATCCCGACACGAGCGGCGAGCAGGGCGACACGGTGGTCGTCGCCGGGCGCCGCGTCGATCGCGTCCTGCGCAGCCCGGATCGGGCCGGGATCGGCGCGCTCGCTCCACACCGAGGTGGCGAACTGGGTCTGGCCTCCCGGGCGGCGGAGGAACATCACGAGCCAGCGTGCGACGACCTGTGCGACATCGGCACCGTGGTCGTGTTCGACGATCGCGAGCGCGAGGTCGATCCCGGCGGTCACCCCGGCCGACGACCACACCCGGCCGTCGTGGATGAAGATCGGCTCGACGTCGACCTCGAGGTCGGGGAAGCGACGCCGGAGCGCCTCGGCCCGGGCCCAGTGCGTCGACACCCGTGCCCCGTCGAGCAAGCCGGCCGCAGCGGCGACGAAGGTGCCCGTGCACACCGTGACGACCCGGGTGGAATCGTCGACGAGGCCCTGCGCAGCGGCCAGGACGTC
>JBPEWX010000242.1:0-3303 GCA_052032235.1 Ilumatobacter sp.
AGGCGTGCGAACTCGGGATCGAATCGCAGGTCGGGGTCGCGCGGGTACTCGAACGGAACCTGGTACTCGGCGACGATCCGGCCGGGACGGGCCGACATCACCAGGACGCGGGTCGACATGAAGACCGCTTCCGAGATCGAGTGGGTGATGAACAGGCCGGCGAACCCCTCACGCTGGAAGAGCTGCTGGGTCTCGTCGTTCAGGTGCTCGCGGGTGATCTCGTCGACGGCACCGAACGGCTCGTCGAACAAGAAGACCGGCGGCTTCAGGGTGAGGGTGCGGGCGAGCGACGCGCGCATCTTCATGCCGCCCGACAACGACTTCGGGTAGTGCTCCTCGAACCCCTTCAGTCCGACGAGCTCGATCGCCTCCTGCGCCAGCTTCGACCGTTCCGACTTGGGGAACTCGTGGAGTTCGGCCAGCAACTCGACGTTCTTCTTGACCGTTCGCCAGGGGAGCAGGGTCGCGTCCTGGAAGACGTACCCGAGCCGGTCGCGGTCGACCTTGACCGCACCCGACGTCGGTTCGAGCAGCCCGGACGCGATCTTGAGGAGGGTCGACTTGCCGCAACCCGACGGCCCGACGATCGTGACGAACTCGCCCTTCTTCACCGTGAAGCTGACGTCGCGGACGGCTTCGGTGCCGTCCGGGAACACCATGCCGGTGTGCTCGAAGGCGAGCGAGTCGGTGCGGGTGGCGGTGGTCGTGTCGCTCACGGTCGGACCTCCGACATGGTGGGACGGCGCAGGAACTCGGCGCGGGGCATGGGGCAGAAACCTAGCCGCTGACGGCGTGAGGAACCTCGGGCGGCCCACCCGATCGCGGTCGATTCATCGGGCGTTCACATCGCCCACGACGGCACCCACGACGTGGTCTCGCGGAGCTGGACCACGTGGGAGGTGAGCGAGCCGCCGGTGAGCTCGTGGAGCGCGAACGCCGGCGGATCGTCGGCGTACGTGGTGGGTCCGTCCCCGAGCCGCGCGTGCAGCTGCACGGCGGTACTCGGGCAGGCGAACGCCACCGTGCCGCCCACGGCGCGGGTGATGGGGCGGTGGTAGTGACCGGCGACGATGCCGGCGACGTGACGGTGGCGCGAGACGATGTCGGCCTCGATGTCGGCCCCGTCGAGGCCGTACTGATCCATCGATTCGATGCCTGACGCAAAGGGCGGGTGATGCTGCACGACGATCGCCGGGACGTCGATGCGTTCGGCGATCTGGGTGTCGAGCCAGGTGAGTTGATCGATCGTCACGTGGCCGTCGTTGCGGCCCGGCACCGTCGTGTCGAGGCAGACGAGGCGGCAGTCGCCGAGATCGACGACGTGATCGATCGGATCGTCGTCGGCCGCGACCGGCAGATCGAACCGGCGACGGAGCTCACCGCGGTCGTCGTGGTTGCCGGGCACGACGACGAGGCGCTGCGGGATCGGCGAGAGCAGTTGCTCGAGCACGTCGTACTCCCCGGACCGTCCGTCGTTCGTCAGGTCACCCGTGGCGAGCACGACGTCGATCGCGGAGCCGAGTTCGACGAGTCGGTCGACGGCCCGGCGGAGACCGTCGGTCGGGTCGACGCGGTCGGCGACGAGATCGCCCGGCTCGGTGATGTGACAATCGGTGATCTGGGCGAAGCGCATCAGCGGCCGAAGTCGAAGGTCTTGATCTCGGCCATCTGCCGAGCGAGATGCGCCACGTTGGCCTCGAACAAGCGGGCGCCGAGTTCGGCATTGGCGCCGGTCGGGTCGCCGATGTAGCCGTCGGGGTCGAAGTCGTTCGACAGCCAGCCGAACATCACGGCGCCGCCGAACTTCACGAACTCGTTCGAGTCGAGCCCCTCGGGCACCTTGCGCTCGGCCTTCGACAGGTCGACGTGTTCGGGCCGGAGATGCATGTAGACCGACGTCTCGTGGAGGCCGCCGTGGATCCCCATGCCGAGTTCGTCCTCGGTCGACGCACCGCCGTAGGCCGGTGGGACCGACGGATGGACGAGGAACGTCTTGAGCCCGAACTCGAGTCGGAGCTCGCGTAGGGCCGTGGCGAGGATGGTGGTGTTGCCGCCGTGGCCGTTCAGCAGGACGAGCCGTTCGCACCCGGTGGTGGCGATGCTCCGCCCGAGATCGCGCAACATCGCCAGCATCGTCTCGGCCGAGAACCACAGGGTGCCGGGTGACCACGCGTGCTCGTTCGACTTGCTGATCGAGATCGTCGGCAGCTGCCAGATGTCGAGCTCGTCGCCGACCCGTTCGACCACCGCCGTCGCCGTCTCGTGGGCGATCACGTGATCGACGGCGAGCGGCAAGTGCGGCCCGTGCTGTTCGACCGCGCCGATCGGCAGCAACAGGATCGAGTCGGCCGTCACCCGTTCGGCGATGTCGGGTCCGGCCAAGTCTTCGTAGCGACGACTCATGGGGGTCGATGCTACGGGGCGAGGCCTTCGCGCGACCGGTTGCGGTTCCGTACGCTGGCGGCGATGGTCACGGTGTTCACGAATGGGCGGCTGCAAGACGGGCGATCGGTCGATGTGGTGGTGGACGACGGTCGCATCACGTCCGTCGGTCCCTCGGGTCAGGCGGGTCGGGACGATTCCGAGGTCGTCGACCTCGGGGGCTTCCTGCTGCTGCCACCGATGGCCGAGCCGCACGCCCACCTCGACAAGGCGCTCACGAGCGAGGCCGTCCCGAACCCGACCGGTGACCTCGGCGGAGCGATCGACGCCTGGATCGCCGCCGACGAGCGCGGCATCTTCACCTACGACGACATGGTCGAGCGGGTCGACGCAGCGATCCGCAAACTGGCGCTGAACGGCGTCACGGCGGTACGAACCCACGTCAACGCCGGCGGCGGCGCCGGGACCTGGCACCTCGACGCGACACGAGAGGCGGCAGCACGCTGGGCCGGCAAGGTCGACGTCGAGTTCGTCGGCCTCGTGCACACGCCGATCGTCGGTCCCGGTTCGGAGGACAACGTGGCGGCACTGCGGGCGTGCGCCGCGAGCGGGGCGCTCGTCGGCGGCTGTCCACACCTCGAGCCCGACGGCGCCGCTGCCATCGACCTGGCGATCGCGCTCGCCGAGGAGTTCGACACCCCGATCGACCTGCACACCGACGAGACCCTCGACCCGACGATGCTGACGCTGCCACAGCTGGCGCACCGGGTGATCGACACCGGCCTCGACCGTCGGGTCGCCGCCAGCCACTGTGTGAGCCTGGGGATGCAGACGCCCGATGTCCAGCACGAGGTCGCCCGGGTGGTCGCCGATGCAGGGATCGGCATCGTCACCTTGCCGCAGACGAACCTGTTCCTCCAG
>JBPEWX010000243.1:0-3060 GCA_052032235.1 Ilumatobacter sp.
CTGTCGGCGTCAGCCGAGCTGGGCGGCGTCGAGCGCGTACAGGTCGTCGGCGGTCGCCTGCACAGCAGGGAGCAGGCCCTGCACCGTCGGCAGGATCTGCTCGCCGAAGAACTTCGCCGAGACGACCTTGGCGCGACCGAAGTCGTCGCCCCGTTCGGCAGCGGCGACCGCGCCCTTGGCGACGAGGCCGGCGCACACGGTCGTGCCGAGCAGGCGCAGGTACGGCGACGAGGCGCCGAGCAGGCTCTTCGGGTCGGACTGGCCGACCTCGACGAGGTGTGCCGTCGCCGTGCGGGCCGTCGCGACGGCTTCGCGGAGACGGTCACCGAAGGCGCCCATGCCGTCGACCTGGTCGGTCGCGGCGGCGTTCTGCTCGCACTCGTCGAGCAGGTCGGTGACGACGCCACCGCCGCGCATGCCGAGCTTGCGGCCCACGAGGTCGGCGGCCTGGATGCCGTTCGTGCCCTCGTAGATGGCGGCGATGCGGGCGTCGCGGTAGTGCTGTGCGACGCCGGTCTCCTCGACGTAACCCATGCCGCCGTGGATCTGCACGGCGAGCGACGTCATCTCGTTGCCGACGTCGGTGCACAACCCCTTGGTGAGCGGGATGAGCAGGTCGGCGCGCTCCTGCCAGAAGCGGGCCTGGTCGGCGTCGCCGGCGGCCTTCGCGGCGTCGGCACGGTCGAGCGCAGCGGCGTTCGTGTAGACGAGGGCGCGCATCGCGTCGATCCACGAACGCTGCGTCATCAGCATGCGGCGCACGTCGGGGTGCTCGATGATCGGGCTCGACGTGCCGGCCGGCGCACCGATCGCACGACCCTGCAGCCGCTCCTGGCTGTACTGGAGGGCGTCCTGGTAGGCGCGCTCGGAGATGCTCAGACCTTCGAGGCCGACCGAGAGGCGGGCGTTGTTCATCATCGTGAACATGTTCCGCATGCCCTCGTGCTCGCCACCGACGAGCCAGCCGATGGCGTTGTCGTACGACATCACGCAGGTGGGGGAGCCGTGGATGCCGAGCTTGTGCTCGATCGACACGACCTCGGCCGCGTTGCGCTCACCGATCGAGCCGTCGGCTTCGAGCAGGAACTTCGGGACGAGGAACATCGAGATGCCCTTCGTGCCGGGAGGCGACCCGGGCGTGCGGGCCAGCACCAGATGGACGATGTTCTCGGTGAAGTCGTGTTCGCCCCACGTGATGAAGATCTTCTGGCCGGTGATGCGGTAGGCGTCGGCGCCCCAGCGCTCGGACGCCTCGGCGTCGGGCTCGGCCTTCGACGTGACGGCACCGACGTCGGAGCCGGCCTGCGGCTCGGTCAGGTTCATCGTGCCGGTCCACTCACCGGTGAGCATCTTCGGCAGGTACGTGGCCTTCTGCTCGTCGGAGCCGTGGGCGTGGATCGCGTCGATCGCGCCCTGGGTGAGCAGCGGGCACAGCGACAGCGCCATGTTGGCGCTCGTCAGGAGCTCCTGGACGGCGATCGCGGACAGCCACGGGAACCCGGCGCCGCCGTAGTCGGGGTCGAACGGCATCGCGCCGAAGCCCGACTCGACCCACTTGGCGTAGGCCGGCTTGAAGCTGTCGGGCGTGACGACCGTGGCGGGGCCGCCGTCACCGGCGTGCCACTGCGAACCGATCGTGTCACCGTCACGGTTGGTCGGCGCGACGACTTCGGCCATGAACCGGCCGACTTCGGCGATCACGTCGTGGATCGTGTCGGCGTCGACGTGCGAGAAGCGCTCCGTCGCGGTGATCGAGTCGAGGTCGGCGACCTGATCCATCACGAACCGGATGTCGTCGAGAGGCGGCTGGTAGTCACTCATCACCCTCAAGGCTACGGGCGAGACGATGGGGTCGGATACGTTTCGTCGCGCTCGGCCCGGGGGCGCGGAGCGTCGTTCGACGAAACGTCTCCGACCCCATGGCCGGTGGTGCGGTGGCCGGTCAGGGGCGGGAGACTTGGCGGGTGCGGCCTCGGAAGACGGCGATCGTGGTGTCGCCCGTCTCGTCGTGGGCGGCGATGGTGATGTCCCAGAGGCCCGAGCGCTTGCCGCCCCACGTCCGGCGTGCCGTGGCGATCAGGGTCTGGCCGGCGTGCGCCGGTGCCAGCCAGTCGATCTCGGCCGAGGTGGCGACGGCGGGCAGGGCGCCCGAGTTGCTCGCGAAGGCCATCGCCGAGTCGGCCAGCAGGAACACCATGCCGCCGTGCACGATCCCGAGCCCGTTGCACATGCCCGGCTGGATGACCATCCGCACCTGTGAGCCGTCGGCGTCGGCCGCGAGCAACTCGATCCCGTACGTCACCGCCGACGGATCGTTCGCGTAGAGCGCCGCCGCCTCCTCACTGATCCCCATCCTCGAACCGTACAAGCCCCGGTGGGTCCCGGGTCGTGGCGGGGTTGCGCCGGTACGATCTCGTGACGTGCCCGCCCGCCGACATCTCGCCGCCGGACTCGCCGCGTTCCTGGCGTTCGCCGGCGTCACCGTCGTGTCGGCTGGCGCGGTCGACGAGCCGGCCCGGGTCGACTTCCGGGCGTGGCGCGTCGACCCGCCCGAATACATCCGCGATCCCGACACGCGGGTCCGCGTCGAGATGCTCGGCATCGTCAACGAGGTGCGCAAGGACGGGGCGATGCCCGGCGTCCAGCTGCACGATCAGGTGACCGCCGCCGCGCAGGCGCACGCCGAGTACCTGGCCTCGATCCGGCGCCTCAGCCACTTCGGGCCGAACAACACCAACACCGGGCATCGTCTGCACGAGGCCGGGTTCGGGTGGATCGCCTGGGGCGAGAACGTCGGGGCCGGGTTCCACGACGCACAGTTGCTCGTCGACACGTGGCTCGAGAGCTCGTCGCACCGCGCCCAGCTGCTCGGCGACTACCGCTACGCCGGTGTCGGTGTCGCCGCCACCCCCGACGGCGTCCCCTACTGGGTCCTCGTCCTCGCCAGCTGACCGACCCGTTCGGGTCAGGTGTCGGAGGCCCTTCGGGTCAGGTGTCGGAGGCCCTTCGGGTCAGGTGTCGGAGGTGACGGCGAGGAACGAGCCGTGACCGGCAGATCAC
>JBPEWX010000244.1:0-1620 GCA_052032235.1 Ilumatobacter sp.
ACTCGAACGGCTCGGCGACACCATGCCGACCGACCGCCCGGGCCGCTCGATCGAACTGCACGCCGCCGACTCGTTCCGGATGTCGCGCACGGCCGAGGACGCATCCTCGGCCATCGCCGACAAGCCGGCACCGTCGGACGGGATCGTCGAACGTCCCGTGTACCGCCACGAGGCCCGCGTCACCGGCGTGCACCCGCAGCACGGCAGCGACTACCGGGTCGTCTCGCTGGTCGACGGTGAAGCGGTGTACTCGCCGATCTATCACCTCGACGACGAACTCGGTCGCAACGAGGGTGCCACGATCCTGCTCACGAGCGATCACCAGCAGAAGAACAACACGCCGGCCAACCTGCAGTGGGCGTCGACGCTGCTCGGCGACATCGACGCCGTCTTCTTCGCCGGCGACCTCGTGAACGTGCCGGACCGCGCCAGCGAGTGGTTCGACGCCACGAACGAGAAGGCCTTCTTCCCCGGCCTGCAAGGCACCGCGCAGTACTCGGCGAGCAACGGCAACGTCTACGCCGGTGGCGAGATCCTGCAGAACACGCCGATCTATCCGGCCATCGGGAACCACGAGGTACAGGGCCGCATCGACGGCATGACGTCGCTCAACGCGTCGTTCAACTCGCCGGTCCCGCGCGACGTCGCCGAGCAGGTCTACGAGACCGTTGCCGCCGACGTCAACCCGACCGGTGACCCGGCGATTCGCGAGCAGTGGATCGAGGACAACTCCTGGTCGACGACGACCTACGAGGAGATCTTCACCCTGCCCGCCGACGGCCCGGCCGGTGAGCAGTACTACGCCACCAACGTCGGCAACGTCCGCCTGATCACCTTGTTCAGCACCCGCATCTGGCGGAGCCCGAGTGTCCAGGTCGACCCGTCGACGCGGACCGGTACCACCCGCTATCAGGAGGCAGCCGCCAACCTCGACGACCCACTCGCCCAGGGGCACGGCAGCTTCCCGTTCGTGTCACTGGCGGTCGACTCCGCTCAGTACGACTGGTTGCGTGACGAGTTGTCGAGTCGTGAGACCGCCCAGGCCGAGTACGTCGTCGTCATGATGCACGAGGGCCCCCAGGGTCTCGGCGACAACGTCATGCCGCACTTCGGTGAACCACAGCAGGTCGAGGAGTACGACGAGGCCGGCAACCTGATCGGCATCCGCTACGACTACCCGGCCGACGGCAACATGTTGCTCACCGATGTCAGCCCGCTGCTCGAGAACAGCGGCGTCGTCGACCTGGTGCACAACGGGCACAGCCACCTGTGGAACCGGTTCGAGTCGGAGAACGGTGTCAACTACATCGAGACCTCGAACGTCGGCAACAGCTACGGCGCCTACCACGAACTGTCGGGCCGCAGCCGCCCGGTGCCCCCGGCCCCGTGGAACGCCGACGACTACGTCGCCCAGGGCAACCCGGGCGGCCTCGAGGCGATCGTGCCGTCGATCGCGCCCGACACGAACGATGCGGGTGTCGCGCTGCCGTTCGTGTTCTCGAACGACCGCACGGCGTTCACGGCGATCGACTCCGAGACCGGTGAGGTGACGAGCTGGGTGCTCGACACCACCGACCCCAACGCGGAGCCGTACGTGTTCGACGTGTTCACGCTCGACTG
>JBPEWX010000245.1:0-4108 GCA_052032235.1 Ilumatobacter sp.
CCCCATGCCCACCGGAACGTCGGCCTGGCTGTTGCTCGGATCCGTGCTCCTCGCGGCATGCGGGAGCGGCGATGGCGACACCTCGGCGCCGACGCCACCGGCCACTGCGGCGACGATCACCTACCCGGAACCGCCGCCGGCGCCCAACGGACCGAACGACGCGGCGACCCGAGCGTTCGACGAGGTGCTCGCCTACATCCCGACCGGTACCTCACCGGCGCCGGGGTTCGACGAGTTCATCGCCGCCGGCGACACCCGGCATGCCTGGCTCGTCGCCGACCTCCTCCGGTTCGCCCCCGACCTGACGACCGCTCAGGCCTACCTCGACGGGTTCGCCACCCTGACCGGCGTCGACCTCGCCGACGACCCGGATGCGAACCGCACGCCGTGGACGGTCGTGACGAACCACCTCATCGCGTGGGACACACCGGCCCCGCCCGACTACCAGCGGTCGAAGGGCGACCTGTTCGCACTCGCCGACGACGGTTGGCAGCCGTTCTTCGACGACGTCGACGCCGAGATCGACTGGCGCTGGATCGGCTGGGGCGGCGTCTTCATCGACGACCGTCCGCTCGGTGACACGAGCCGCTGCGTCCCCGGCTGCATCCCCGCGCTCGACGACCCGACCCTCGTCGATGCCGACGAGGGCGACTACTACCCGGACGACGCGATCGTGTTCGGCGTCGACGAGGGCGGCGAGGCGGTGGCGTTCCCGAAGAACGTGATGCAGGTCCACGAGATGGTGAACATCACGATCGGCGGCCGACGCTTCGGCATCCCCTACTGCACGCTGTGCGGGTCGGCCCAGGCATTCGCGACCGACGAGGTGCCGGGCGGCGACGAGCCACTGGTGCTGCGCACGTCCGGGTTACTGAATCGGTCGAACAAGGTCATGTACGACCTGACGACGATGTCGGTCTTCGACACGTTCACCGGCGCGGCGGTGAGCGGGCCGCTCCGCGACGACGGCGTCGTGCTCGAGCAGCATTCGGTGACGGTGAGCACGTGGGGCGAATGGAAGGCGGAGCACCCCGACACACGGATCGTCGCCGAGGACGGCGGCATCGGGCGCTCGTACCCCGACGATCCCCTCGATGGCCGCGACGACAACGGTCCGATCTTCCCGATCGGTGACGTCGACAACCGGCTCGGGGTGCAGCAGCCGGTGCTCGGTGTGCTCCTCGACGATGGCACGACGATCGCCTTCGGGGTCGACGCCCTGCGGTCGGCACTCGCCGACAGCGACGAGGTCCGCTTCGGCGGGGTGACCGTCACGACCGACGGGGGCGGCTTCGTCGCCTCGACCGACGATGGCGAGGTCGGCGTGCACGAAGCGTTCTGGTTCGCATGGAGCCAGTTCCACCCCGACACCGCGCTCTGGCCGAACGACGCCGGCGACTCCTGACTGGACCGAACCGGGTCAGGAGAAGTCGGGTTTGCGCTTCGCGAGGAACGACGCGATGCCTTCTTGGCCGTGCGGGGTGACCACGCCGGCGGCCATCACTTCCATCGCGTAGGCGTACGCCTTCGGCTGGTCGAGGTCGACCTGGGCGTAGAACGATCGCTTGCCCTGTGCCTTCGACGAGGCACTCCCCCGCGTGGCTCGGCGCATCAGGTCGTCGACGGCATCGTCGAGGTCGTCGTCGGGAACGGCACGGTTGATGAGACCCCAGTCGGCAGCGGTGTGGGCATCGATCGGGTCGCCCGTCATCGAGAGTTCGAGGGCCCGCTTCCGACCGATCTGGCGCGACACGGCGACGAGCGGTGTGTGGCAGTACAGGCCGCCCTTGCCGCCGGGGAGGGCGAAGCCGGCCGATTCGGCGGCGATCGCCAGGTCGCACGTGGCGACGAGTTGGCAACCGGCCGCCGTGGCGAGCGCATGCACCTTGGCGATGACGACCTGGGGCACCTGCTGCACGACGTTCATCATGTCGGTGCAGACCTGGAGCAGTTCCTGGGCATCGGAGAGCGACACCCCGAGCATGTTCCCGAAGTCGTGTCCGGCCGAGAAGACCGGCCCGTTCGCGGCGAGCACGATGCCGCGCGCATCGGTTCGGCCGATCGTGCGGAACGCATCGGTGATCTCGAGCATCACGTCGAGGGCGAGCGCGTTGCGGCGCTGCGGGTTGTCGAGCGTGATCGTGGCGATCGGCCCGTCGGTGGTCACGTCGAGGTACCGGTACTCCATGTCGCGAGGCTACGACGCCGGCGGCGGCGCGTCGATGTCGGAGCTACTCGACGAGTGCGGCGAGTTCGTCGAGCGCCGCACGCTGCTGACCGTCGAGTCGTTTCGCAGCCAGCTTCACCAACCAGCCGAAGCCCTTGGCCGGTTCGATGCCCTGGGTGTAGGTGATCGTGCAGCCGTCCCCGTCGGGCGCGAGCACGACCGACTCGGCCATCGACGTCATGATGCGCGGCCCTTCGAACAAGGTGAAGGCGAATCGATGCGGCGGCTCCCACGCGGTGAACCGTTCCTTGACCGTCATGCCCGGCACCTTCACGTCGCGACCACCGCCGACGCCCTCGGCGCCGAACGTGACGGTGACCGACGACAGGTCGGTAAACCACTCCGGCCACGTCTCATGATCGGCGATGCGCTCCCAGACGGACTCGACGGGCGCGTTGATCCGGCGGGTGTTCTCGACCACGACGGGCGCGGTCGCCGCCCAGTCGGCCGGTCGTTCGGTGAGTTGTGCCATGTCGAATCTCCTCCCGGCGGTGCCCCCGGCGCCGCGTCGACGACCAGGGTAGGTTCGATCGGAGTGACACGTCCGAGCCGTACCGGACGTCACCACTCGCACCCGCCGATGTTCGCCCGCCTCACCGACCGCCTCCGGCCCTGGGCCGCTGCCGAGCCACCCGCCGACGCGCCACTCGTCGTCGTGGTCGGCGCCGGACCCGCCGGGCTCGCGACCGCTGCGCTCCTTCGTCGAGAGGGCGTCAGGGCCGTCGTGGTCGACCGGGCCGAGCGGGTCGGAGCGTCGTGGGCCGATCGATACGACTCGCTGCGCCTGAACACGGTTCGGTGGATGTCGGATCTCCCGGGCCTCCGCATGCCGCAGTCGTTCGGTCGGTGGGTCGGTCGCGACGATCTCGTCGACTACTTCGAGCGGTACGTCGAGCATCACCGACTCGAGGTCGTCCTGGGCGACGCGGGGTCGGTCGACCGGATCGATCGTCGGCTCGACGGCGGCTTCGACGTGGCGGGTGGCCGATCGCGTCGAGCCGACGGTGTGGTGATCGCCACTGGCCACTCGGCCACACCGACCCGGCCCGACTGGTCGAACGCCGGCCGCTTCTCCGGTCGGCTCCTTCACGCCGCCGAATACCGCAACCCGGATCAGGTCGCCGATGGTCGGGTGCTCGTCGTCGGTGCGGGCAGCTCCGGCGGCGAGATCTGCGTCGATCTGGTGAACGCCGGGATCGACGTGACGTGGGCGGTCCGGTCGGCGCCACGGGTGTTCCCACGCGAGGTCGTCGGCGTTCCGTCGACGCCGTTCGCTCCCCCGGCCGACGTGCTGCCCGACTCCTTGGTCGACCGTGCAGCACCGTGGTTCGAACGCACCATCTACGGCGATCGTGACTACCTCCCCGAGCCGACCGAACCGATGATGGAGCTGCTCGCCCGGCACAAGGAGCCGATGACGGCCGACGGCATCGTCGACGCCATCAGGTCGGGACGAGTGCGGGTTGTCGACGCCGTCACCGACCTCGACGAGGACGGAGCGTTGCTCGACGACGGCGGCCGCGTGGATGCCGACGTCGTCATCGCGGCGACGGGATATCGCCCGGCGCTCGAACCACTCGTGGGACATCTCGGTGTGCTCGACGCCGACGGGCGGCCGGTCTGCGTGACGCCGTCCGCCGGGCTCGGCTTCGTCGGATTCAGGGTGCCGCTGACCGGCACGCTCTGGGCGATCGAGCACGACGCCCGCCGGGTGAGCCGTGCACTCGCACGGCACGTCCGGTGAACGTCGGCCGACCGACATCAGTGCGCCCCCAGGGTTTCGAACCCTGAACCAACGGGTTAAAAGCCCGCTGCTCTACCGTTGAGCTAGAGGCGCAGGGCTTGCAAGAGAACCCACAAGCCAATGCGCGAGCATAGGGC
>JBPEWX010000246.1:0-2923 GCA_052032235.1 Ilumatobacter sp.
TCCCGTCGCCCTGATGCGCTCGATCGGCGCCGCCCTCGACGGACTCGACGGTCTCGGCGCATCGCCGCTCGACGACGGGCTGCTCCACGAGTCGTTCGACGCGATGCTCGACTCGATCGACGAGCCGTTCGTGCTGGTCATCGACGATGTCGACCACGTCCGCAGTGTTGCGGCCGCTGCCGTGGTCCAGCGTCTCGCGCATGCGATCCGCGGTGACTCGACACTGCTGCTGGTCGGCCGCGACCTCGAAGAGGGCCTTGCCACCTCGCTGCGTCTCGCCCCCGGCACGATCGAGCTCGCGTCGGATCGGCTGGCGTTCAGCGACGCCGAGACGTCGGCACTGTTGAACGCCCGCCTCCCGGCAGACGCCGTCGGCCCGTTCGCCACGATCGCAGCGAGGTACGAGGGGTGGCCCGCCGGACTCGCGCTCGCGATCGCCAACCGCGCCGGCGCCACCTTCGACTCCCCTGCCGGGTCGGACGAGCCCGTCGTGTCGGTCTGGCTCGAACAGCTCGACCCCGACGATCGGGCCTTGCTGGCGGAACTCGCCTGCCTCGGTCGGTTCCACCCCGACATGTGTGGTGACGTCCTCGGCCGAACCGGCTGCCGATCCGACCTCCGTCGTCTCCGGCGCCGCCAGTTCGTGGTCGACGCGCTCGACGAACGCGGCGAGTGGTTCCGGCTCCACCATCTCGTCGCAGATTGGCTGTCACGAGAGCTCCGGAGTGAACAGCCGGAGCGGTGGGCCGAGCTCCATCGCCTCGCCGCCGACTGGTGGGAACGCGACGGCGACGTCGATCTGGTCTTCGAGTTCGCCCACACGATGGGCGACATCGACCGTTGCGTCGGCATCATCGCCGAACAGGGCGGATCGTTCGTCGCCGATGGTCGACACCGCACCGTCCAGCGCTGGTTCGAGACCCTCGGCGACGATGCCGTCCGGGCCAGGCCCGAACTGTGCGCCACCGCAGCCGTCATCGAAACACAGTTGGGCGACTTCCCGTCGGCGTTGCGCTGGACCCGCGCCCTCGCGCACAGCAACGGACGGACCCGCCTTCCCGACGATCTCCGCTTGCAGACCGACGTGCTGTCGGCCGCGTTCGAGCTCCAACCGACCACCGAGCTCAGGCCGCCGCTCGAAGCCGCCGTTCGCGAACTTCCGGGCGGGGCATGGCGATCGTTCGGTTGCTGGGCGCTCGGCGCATTCCGATACCTGCACGGCAACACGGCCGACGCGCTGGCGATCCTCGACGACGGGGCGTTCGAGGCACAGGTCGCCGGCGCCCACCGGCTCCAGGCGAACAACGCCGGCATGAAGGCGACGATCGAGTTCCTCGAGGGCTCACCGACTGCATCGACGAACGCCGTCGCCGCCTACCGACGACTCGAACGATCGGTGCCCGACATCA
Source organism: Ilumatobacter sp. (assembly GCA_052032235.1). Lineage (GTDB taxonomy): Bacteria > Actinomycetota > Acidimicrobiia > Acidimicrobiales > Ilumatobacteraceae > Ilumatobacter. The sequence continues at coordinate 1,410 of JBPEWX010000246.1, forward strand.
CGCCTCCGTCGGCCAACCTCGTCTCGATGGTGGCGCTCGACGAGGCCCGCTCCGGCCGACGCGACGGTGCCACGTCGATGATCGACCGGTGCCTCCGCCTGCTCGACGGCTTCGGGCCGGTGTCGGCCTGGTACCAGGCGTACACCCTCGTCGTCCTGGCGACCGCCTCGCTGCAGATCGGCGACGCCAAGGCGGCACGCCGTCACCTCGACCGCGCCGAGACGCTGTTGCGATCCGAGGGCACACCGCACGGGCTGACGCCACATGTCGACGATCTCCGAACCCGCGTCACCGCAGCCGAGCAGCTCGGCCTCGACCCGGCCTGGACCCTCACGACCGCCGAGCTCAACGTGCTCCAGTACCTGCCGACGAACCTCAGCCTCGGCGACATCGCGTCGGAGCTGTTCGTGTCGCGCAACACGGTCAAGTCGCACACGGCGTCGATCTACCGCAAGCTGGGCACGACGTCGCGCGCCGAAACGGTCGACGCCGCTCGTGCAGCCGGCATGTTGTCGCCGCTCCCGTGAGCGAGGGCCGGACGCGCCCGACCGCTCACGGGGCGAGCAGCAGCCCCTCCATCAAACCGAGCTCGTCGTAGTAGCACCGGACCGAACGAACCCGTTCGCCGTCGAACTCACAGACCAGCACTCCCGACGACTCGACGGCGCGGTGCGACGGTTCGACGAGCACGTCGTCGTCGACGAACCCGGCGCGGTCGAAGATGCCCTGCAGTCGCCACTCGGTGAACGCGATCCGTTCGGCAGCCATCTGCCGAGTGATCCGGACCTCGATCCGGCGCAGCGCGTCGTCCCGGTCGCGCAGGGCACTGATGAGTGCGTCTCGTCCGCAGCGATGGAACGACGGGCTCCACACCTCGACGTCCTCGGTGAACACGGCGACGAGCTCGTGATGCGACGCGTCGACCGTCTCGACATCGCCGAGAACGGTGCGCGTCACGAAGCGTGCGAGCGCCGCGGTCCGCTCGCATCCGACCGGGATGACGTCGTCGGCTGCCGGTGCCGTCGGGACCGGCGACGTCGACGGTCTCGGCTCGGCGGCACCCGACCGTCCGCTGCGCAACGGCAGTGGCCGATCGAACGGTCCGAGCAGCGGCACGACGGTTACGCCTCCGTGGGTTCGTTCTGTCGGCCGCTCGACTCCCAACTGTTCTTGAGCGGCTTGTAGAGCAGGCCGAGCATCGCCGTCGTGACGATCACGGATACTGCGATCGACAGCAGCGGCTTGTCCTGGATCACCGACGCGACGAGGTAGCTGAACACACAGGTGTACGACGCCCAGAGTGTTCCGCCGATGACGTCCCACAGCAGGAAGCTGCGGTACGGGTAGCGGGTGAGGCCCATCGTGGCGCCGAGCATGAACCGGAGGCCGGGCACGAAGCGGCCGAACACGATCAGCAGTGGCGCCGTCTGGCTCATGACCTCCATCGACCGGGCGATCTTGTCGTTGCGCTGGGCCCGTTCGACCTTGTCTTCCATGAAGCGGCGGAGCACCGT
>JBPEWX010000247.1:0-1608 GCA_052032235.1 Ilumatobacter sp.
CTGGTGATCAGCCGCTGATCCAGCCGGTCGCCTCGTCGAGTGCGTCGGTGTGGAACGTCCGCACCTCGCCCGGCATCATCCAGCCGAACGCCTTCACCGTGCGCTGCAGCCAGGTCGCGTCGGTGACGACGGCGATCTTGTCGTACGCGGTGAACGTGCGTGCGCCGAGCTTCGCGTCCTCGAGCATGGCGTCGGCCTCGTAGCCGGTGAATTCCTCACCGAGCACGTACAGCAGACGGATCTTGTCGTGCTCGGCCCGAGCCGCCTCGATCGCCGGGACGAGCACGTCCTCGTAGTCGTCGTCCTCGACTTCGCCGATGGCGCGGATCCCGACCACGTTGCCGGGAAGGTTCTCGATGAGCTGCAACATGCAGCGGACACTAGAACAACGCGGTCGATGCCGGGTTCAGCCGATCATGTCGGCGATCGCCGCGGCGGGATCGCCGCTCGTGACGAGCGTCTCGCCGACCAGGACGGCGTCGAAACCCGCCGCGTGCAGAGCACGGGCATCGTCCGCGCCGCGGACCCCCGACTCGGCGACTCGCACGACGGTGTCGGGGATGACCCGACCGACGCGAACCGCTCGTTCGTGGTCGACCTGGAACGTGACGAGGTCGCGCTGGTTGACCCCGACGAGGGTGGCGTTCGCCGCCAACGCCGTCTCGAGTTCGGCTTCGTCGTGGATCTCGACGAGCACGTCGAGACCGATGTCGGTCGCCAGCGCGTGCAACTCGGCCAGTTCGTTCGGGTCGAGCGCCGCGGCGATCAGCAGCAGGCAGTCGGCACCCATGATGCGGGCGTCAGCGACGTCGTGCGCGCAGACGGTGAAGTCCTTGCGGATGACCGGCAGCGCACATGCCGTGCGGGCCGCCTGGAGGTCGGCGACCGACCCTCCGAAGAACTCCTCGTCGGTGAGGACCGACAGGCACGCCGCTCCCCCACGCTCGTAGGTACGAGCCATCTCGGCCGGGTCGAGCCCGGCGTTGAGGTCGCCCTTCGACGGCGAACGCCGCTTGATCTCGCTGATGACCGCCAACGTGGACGACGCCGCCAGCGCAGCGCGGAACCCGCGTGTGGCGGGCTGGTCGCGCGCCTCGCTGATCAGGATGTCGAGCGACCGGGTGTCGGCCGCCGCCACCTCACGGTGTCGTTCGAGGATCGAGTCGAGGTACGTCGCCATCGTCAACCGGCGGTCGTCGCGGCCCTCAGAAGCCGAGCTTCTCGGTGAGCAGCGGCATGAGCTCGGCGATCGGGACACGCACCTGCTCCATCGTGTCGCGCTCGCGAACGGTGACCGCGTTGTCGTCGAGCGAGTCGAAGTCGACCGTGATGCACAGCGGCGTGCCGATCTCGTCCTGGCGGCGGTACCGCTTGCCGATCGACTGGGTCTCGTCGTAGTCGACCATGTAGCGGTCGCCGACGAGCTTGCGGACCTCGTGCGCCAGCGGCGTCAGGGTGTCCTTCTTCGACAGGGGCAGGACCGCCACCTTGTACGGGGCGAGGCGCGGGTGCAGCCGGAGCACGGTGCGGACGTCGCTCTTGTCGCCGTCGCCGACCTCTTCCTCGTCGTACGCAGCGAGCAGGAAGGCCGCCATGGTGCGGGTGGCG
>JBPEWX010000248.1:0-6582 GCA_052032235.1 Ilumatobacter sp.
GAGCAGGCGTCGGGTCAGGGGCGTTCGGTGGTGCTGGGGGCGACGGCGGTGGACGAGCCGAGCAGGGTGCGCAGCACCTCGAAGCGGGAGTCGTCGGGGTGGCGACCGAGCGCCCACCAGACGAGTCCACCGACGGCCACCAGACTGATCACGGCGCCGTACGCCAGCGACCACGGCAGCCCGACCGTGTCGGCCACGAGGCCGGTGAGCGGCCCACCGATCGGATACGAGCCGAGAAAGGCGACCGCCGTCAACGCCAGGATCCGGCCGCGCATGTCGGGCGGGCACTCCTGCTGGGTGATCGAGTTCATCGCCGCCACGAACCCGGCGGCCCCGAGCCCCATGATCGGACCGACGACGATGGCGACGAACCCGCTGGGCGCCCACGCGAGCCCGAGCTGCGCTACGCCGAGGATCGCACCCATCCCGGCCATCCACCGCAGCGACACCCGATCGCGGGATGCGGTGGCGAGCGATCCGAGCAGGCTGCCGACGCTGATGGCCGTCAACGTCCACCCGAACCAGGCCTCGTCGTTCCAGACCTCGTTCGCGATGCGAGGCAACACGACGTTGTAGTTGAACCCGAACGTGGAAACGACGGTGAACACGATGAAGGTCGCCCACAGGATCGGCGTCCGACGCACGTAGCGGAGTCCGTCGCGCACCGGGGTGCCGCCGCGTGCAACCCGGGGCGGTGCGTGGAGCTTGCTCGCGTCGAGGAGGACCAGCGAGCCGATGATCGCAGCGAACGAGAGGGCGTTGGCGGTGAACAGCCATTCGGTGGCGAGCCCGACCTGGTCGATCAGGATGGCCGCCAGCGCCGGGCCGAAGATGCGAGCGCCCGTCATCACGGCGGTGTTGAGCGAGACGGCCGAGGCGATCTGATGCTCCGGCACGAGTTCGGTGACGAACCCACGCCGGGCCGGATTGTCGAGCGCGTTGATCAGACCGAGCGCGAGGGTGAGCACGTAGATCGCGCCGACCGACAGGGCTCCGGCGAAGTCGAGGATGGCGATCGTCGCTGCCTGGACGGCGAGCATCGACTGGGTGGCGATCGCCATCTTCCGTCGATCGACGCGGTCCGACACGGCACCGCCCCATGCGCCGAGGAACAGCATCGGCGCGAACTGGAGCGCGGTGAGGATGCCGATCGCCGTCGCCTTGCCGGTGAGGCGGTCGACGACGATGGCGATCGCCGTGAACTGCACCCACGTACCGATCGTCGACAGCAGGAGCCCGGCGAAGAAGAGCTGCGAGTTCCGGTTGCCGCGTACTGCCCGGAACGTCGATGCCATCGGCTCATCCTGCCGCCGGACGCGTCACGATGCGACGTCGGACGACGCACGGTGTCGATCGGCGGTTCAGCGGGCGCCGCGGACGAGACGCCCCGGCGTGGCGCCGGTCGAGTGCCCGCCGGCCATGATCTCGGTGCCGGCGACGAAGGTGTGGTCGTAGCCGTCCGCCCGCTGGAGGAGGCGTGCACCACCCGCAGGGAGGTCGTGCACGATCTCGGGCGCGTGGAGCCGGAGACCCTCGACGTCGATGACGTTGACGTCGGCACGCTTGCCGGGCGCCAACACGCCGCGATCGGTCAGGCCGACCGTTTCGGCAGTCATGCGGCACTGCTTGGCGACGAGGGTCTCGAGCGGGATCCGTCCGGTCGGTCGGTCACGCCCCCACCACTGGAGCAGGGTCGTCGGGAAGCTGACGTCGCAGATGGTTCCGACGTGGGCGCCTCCGTCGGAGAGGCCGGGGACCGAGGCCGGGTGTCGGAGCATCTCGCCCACGACGTCGAGGTTGCCGCCGGCCCAGTTGAGCGCCGGCTGATACAGCAGGGCCGTTCCGTTCTGTTCGAGGAGCCAGTCGTACGCGACCTCGGCCGGGTCGCGCCGTTCGCGTTCGGCGGTGGCGGCGATCGATGTCGACGGGTCGGGTTCGTAGTCGGGCGGGTCGCCGAGCCGGAAGATGAACTTGTAGCGCTGGATCGCCAGGCTGCCGAGTTTGGTGTCTTCGACGCGGGCGGTCTCGATGATGCGGCGGCGGAGGTCGGGGTCGTGCATCAGTGCGACGCGCTCGGGCAACGGCAGGTCGGCGATCTCGCCGTACACCGGGCTGTACATGAACGGGTGCAACGTTGCTTGGAGCCCGAGCATCAAGCCGACCGCACGAGCGCCGACCTGACCGCGCATCGTGGTGCCGGCAGCGGTGGCCGCTGCGAAGGCGTCGAGTTCGTCGCGCCAGTCGTCGGGACGGCGGGGACCCTGCGCGACCGACACCGAGATCGGCCGACCCGACTCGGCCGCCATCCGACGGAACAGGTCGATCTCGCCCGGGAGGTCGTCGAAGTCGCTGACCGCCTGCAGCACACCGGTGCCGAGTTCACCGATGGCCCGTGCGATCCCGATCAGCTCGTCGGCCTCGGCCTGCAGGGTCGGTGTCGGCTCGCCGAGCGACGTGCGGTGATTGACGGTGCGGGTCGTGGTGAAGCCGAGGGCGCCGGCTCGCACGGCCTCGGCGGCCAGGCGGGCCATGTCGGCGATGTCGTCGGGCGTCGCCGGCTGTTGGGTCGCCCCGCGCTCCCCCATCACGTGGAGACGGAGCGCGCCGTGGGGCACCTGTGCGCCGAGGTCGATGTCGCGTGGACGGCGGTCGAGTTCGTCCAGGTACTCGGGGAAGCTCTGCCAGTCCCAACTCAGTCCCTCGTGGAGGGCCGTGCCGGGAATGTCCTCGACGCCCTCCATCAGCTGGATCAGTCGCTCACGGTCGTGCTCGAACACCGGGGCGAAGCCGACACCGCAGTTGCCCATCACGACGGTCGTGACCCCGTGCCACGACGACGGCGCCAGCCGGCCGTCCCAGGTGGCTTGTCCGTCGTAATGCGTGTGGATGTCGACGAAGCCGGGAGCGACCACTCGTCCGTCGGCGTCGATCTCGCGCCGGCCCGATCCCTCGACCCGGCCGACCGCCGTGATGGTGCCGCCGTCGACGGCGACATCGCCGCCGAAGCGGTCGGCGCCGCTGCCGTCGATGATCGTGCCGTTGCGGATCACGAGGTCGTGTTCGGCCATGAGTCCCCCTCCTGTGCCCGCTGCCGATCGTACGACCTCGACGTTCGGCGTCTCGGGTCGGGGACGCGAGCACGAGGTCTGGCGTACCACGACGCACCCGACGACGTGGGCCCCGAGGTCGATGTCACCGGCTGGGGCTGACCCTGGGCCGTTTCGTCGTAGCCTGTCGGGCCGAGGAAGAACCATGGCGAATCCGAGCGACCACATTGCCGACCACACAGCCGACGACTTCGACCTGAACACGACACTCGACGGACCGATCAGCGGCCTGACGCTGCTCCAGCGTTCGTTGGCGTTCGCCGAAGTGTCGATGGTCGCCTACCTCCCGGCCGATCAGGCCGAGGTGGCGGCGAGCGGACTCGGTTTCGACACCAGCCACTACGTCGAACGCGACGGCGCCCAGGCGTACCTGTTCGAGAACGAGCACGATCGCGTCCTCGCGTGCCGGGGCACCGAACCGAACGAGTGGAACGACATCAGGGCCGATGCGAACGCCCTGACCGACCTGGCCGAGACGGTCGGCCGGGTGCACCGGGGCTTCAAGCGTGAGGTCGACGACATCTGGCCGCACATCGAACCGTTCCTCACCGAGGACGACGACCGACACCTGTGGTTCACGGGCCATTCGCTCGGTGGCGCCATGGCGCAACTCGCGGCCGGCCGATGCGACCTCGCCGACATCCCGGCGACGCCGACCGCGGTCTTCACCTACGGCAGCCCACGGGTCGGCAACCAGCGGTACGTGGCGAGCCACAAGGTCGAACACATCCGCTGGGTGAACAACAACGACATCGTCACGAAGGTGCCGCCGTCATGGCTGCGCTATCGGCACCGCGGCAACCGGATCTACATCACGAGCAAGGGCGTCGTCCACGATCGTGTCGACCGGAAGACTCGTCTCAAGGATCAGTGGGACGGTTTCGTCAGCGGATTGCGACGCCGGAAGATCGACCAGTTCTCCGATCATGCGATCGCGGCCTACGTCGACCTCATCGCCGACGCCGATCGCGTGCGCTGATTCGCCGCCCGGTCCTGACCCGGGGGTCAGCCGACGTCTTCGAGGCGTTTGACGAGCAGGACGACGTCGTCGTCGACCGAGTCGGTGTCCATCATCAACAGGATCGAGTTGGCGACCTGGGTGACGTTGCGGTCGGCCACGAGCAGCGCGTGTTTCGCGAGCTCGTCGAACTGATCGTTGATCGAGCGACCGCGTCGTTCGACGAGACCGTCCGTGTACATGAGCAGGACGTCGTCGACGGCGAAGTCGACCGTTGTGCTGACCCGCTCGGCGTCGGGGTCGAGGCCGAGCACGGGACCACCGGATGCGTCGAGCCAACGGGAACCCGAGGCGTTGACGACGAGCGGCGGCGGATGCCCGGCCCGGCAGTAGTCGAGCGTGCCGGCGGCACGGTCGACGACGACGCAGACGACCGACGCACACGCGCCGCCCTCGATGGAGGCCGCGAACGTGTCGAGCGAGGCGATCATCCGCGCCGGGTCGCACCCTTCGAGCAGGAGCGCACGGGCCGCGCTGCGCAACTGTCCCATCGCCGTGGCGGCGTGCAGACCGTGACCGACACAGTCACCGACGACGAGCGCCCGGCGTTCGCCGGGCAGGTCGATGATGTCGTACCAGTCGCCGCCGACCGACAGGTTGTTCGCCGCCGGCAGGTAGCGGGCGGCGATCGTCGGCGTGTCACGGACGGCCGGGAGCATGGCGCGCTGCAACGTCTCGTTGACGAACTGGAGCTCACCGACGATCTCGGAGCGGCGCTGGGCCCGTTCGATCACACTGCCGATGTTCTGCGTCAACACGTCGACGAACTGGCTGTAGCCCGCGTCGAAGGGCCGAAGTTTGTTCAGAGTCGCGATGAAGACACCGATGACGTCGCCACGACCGTTGGTGAGCGGCGTCAGGCGATGCTCGGCAGGGAAGTCGGGATGCGCCTGGCCGACGGTTCGCGGCGTTCCGTCGAGGACTTCGGCGGCGACGGACGCCAAGCGTCCCGCTGCTTGGAGCGATCGCCGGTTCGACGCGACCGGCACGAGTGATCCGTCGACGTTGAGCATGATGTCGGCGGCGACGATGTCGCGCGAGTGCCGGGTGAGCGCACCCATCGCTGCAACACACGCGTCGGTGGCGTGTTCCTGGAGCGAGAGCGACGCACTCAGATCGGCGATGCACTCGAGCCGTCGGGCCTGCACGACTTCCTTGGTCGTCTCGACCGAGATGTCGAGCACACCGCTGATCGTGCCGTCGTCGCCGTAGAGCGGGCTGTACGAGAACGTGAACGTGCACTCCTCGATGAAGCCGTTGCGATCGATGAGGAGCGGTTGGTGTTCGCTCCAGGTGGCGACGCCGGTCGTGACGACGGCGTCGAACATCGGTCCGATGGTGTCCCAGATCTCTGGCCAGATGTCGGCGACCGGCGAGCCGAGGGCACGCGGGTGCTTCTCGGTGCCGATCATCTCCCGGTACCCGTCGTTGTAGATCTTGACCAGATCGGGGCCCCACAGCACGAGGAGCGGGAAGTTCGAGGACAGGCAGGTGCTCACCGCGGTGCGGAGCGCATTCGGCCACGTGGACGGGTGGCCGATCGGCGTCGACGACCAGTCGTGACGGACGATCAGGTCGGCCATCTCCTGACCGCGCGGCAGCCAGTCGAGCCCGGTTGCGGGTGGCGCGGCGAGGCCGCTCGGGTCGCCCATCAGGCTGACGCTTTCATCCTCGGGACCCTACTGCCCCGTTCGCCCGAATGTGAGGTGTTCACCCGTTCGGGTGAACACCTCACATCGTCTTCACACGGCTGCTGCCGTCGAGGTCGTCGAGATCAGGCGACGACATCGATGACGGCGTACATGCCGTTCATGAAGTGGGGCTGGCCACCGTCGACCTGCGGCGGACCGTCGCTCCCCTGAGCGGCGGCCATGAACTCCTCGGGGTCGGCACCGGTCGGGATCGAGCAGAGCACCAGATAGCGGCCGGGCTCGGAGAAGATCGGCTCACCGACCGCGACGATCTGCTCGTCGGATTCGGGCGGCGCGAGCAGCACCATGGCGGGCATCGAGTCGCCGAGCAGTGAGTCCAGGTCGCCGAGCATGATCTCGTCCGCCGACCGGTTGTCGCTGTCGTCGAGACGGAAGGCGACGAACTCGTGCATCTCGCCCGGGCTCGCGTTGGACACCGTCAGGGCGGTGCCGACCGGAACGCTCGCGGGCAGGTCGCCGTAGTGGAAGTCGTGCATCGTGACGGCGAGCTCGCTCACGGTCGGATCGTCGCCGGACGGGGCCGGTTCGTCGGTCGGTTCGCCGGCCGAGGTCCCGACCGGGGCGGGCTCGTCACCGGCACCGTCGGCGTCGTCGGCACACGCACTCATCGCGAACGCTGCGAGGACGATGAAGGACAAGGGGATGATTCGTCGTTGTGTCATGGTGCGAGCGTGCGCTCGCCCGCTTGGCGGCCGCTTGCCGCTCGCTGACAGTCCGGTCCGTCGACCGTGACGACGACGGCGAC
>JBPEWX010000249.1:0-8553 GCA_052032235.1 Ilumatobacter sp.
AACGCGCGCCGGCTCAGCGCGTCGGAGGATTCAGAGCCAACCGTGCCATTCGGCGTAGTCGTCGCCGTAGTTGATGCACAGCTCCTCGCCCTTCTTGATCACCCGCTCGGCCACGTAGACGTGCGCCGGCTTCGCCGGGTCGTCGTCGTCGCACAGTTCGTAGCGGAGGTTGGCCTCGGGGTCGTGGTTGAACAACCCACCGACACCCAGCGCCAGCGCCACCCCGCCCTCGTGCCACTCGAAGACGTAGTCGACGAGCAGCGTCTCGGCCAGCGACTCGTACTCCTCGTCGGAGAACAGGAGCACGGGTGCGACGTGCACCACCTCGTCGGCCTGGATCTTGCGCGTCGCGAACACCCCACGGCCGTGAACCGGCGATGGTCGGACCGCCCAACTCGGCGCGCCGTCCGACGCACCACCGGCTGCCGACTTGGACGCCTTCTTCTTGTCACCCACGCGAGCCGTCGTCTCCTGACACCGCAGCGAATGTACTCACCTGACTCGGTCGAGCCCACCCGACACGTAGGAGTTCGATGTTCAGCCGTCCCCGATCCGCTTCGACAGGGGGTGCAACACCGCCAGCGAGATCAAGGCGATGGCCGCCGCCACGAGCGGAGCGATCCACAATCCGAGACCACAGGCGACACCGATCGCCGCGGCGACCCACAGCGAAGCGGCGGTGGTGAGACCTTTCACCTCGCCTTCGCGTTCCCGCTTCAAGATCGTGCCGCCACCGATGAACCCGACACCGGCGGCCACGTAGGAAGCGATTCGGCCGGGATCGACGACCACGTTCGTGGACGAACGGTCGTCGACGATGAACCCCTCGAAGCCGGCGACCGACACCACGGCGAAGAGTGCCGCGCCGAGCGACAGCAGCATGTGCGTCCTCAGTCCGGCAGGTTGTCCGTGGTGCTCCCGTTGGAGTCCGAGCGAACCACCGATCACGCTCGCGACGAGGAGCCGGACGGCGACCTCCCACTCGGGTGGGCTCATCGCGTCGGCGATCATGGCCCCACCGGCGCAGGTCGGAACGGCTCCGTCGGCGGTGGACTCGGCGTGGGCGACGGCGTCGGGTGAACCGGCCGATCGGGGCCGGGGGCCGGGTCAGGACGATACGGCTCCGGCGGCGCGGGGCGAGCCGGTGGCCGCGGTGGCGGCGGTGGCGGATCGTCCGAGGCGCGTGCGATCATCCGACCGCTTCGCGGCGACGCTCCATGTCGTCGCGGTACCCGTCGGCGAGCTGACGCTTCTCGTCGTCGGTGAGCGCCTTCCCGGCCACCTGGAACACTTCCTGCTCTTCCTCGTCGAGATGATGAGTCAGACGATCGACGAGATCGCGAGCGGTCTGGATCCACTGCGGACCGCTCATGTCGTACTCCTCGAGCTGCTCGACGTAATCATCGAGCTCCTTGTGCTCCGACACCGAGTGGCGCGCCTTGTCCTGGGTGAGATCGTGTTCCATCAGAGGCACGTAGAAGTAGCGCTCCTCGGCGCCGGCGTGCGCCTCGAGCTCACGCTTGAGGCGATCGAACAACTCCCGTCGCCCGTCGCTGTCGCCTTCGGTCTTGAGCAAGAGATCGCCCAGCCGGCGCTGGGTCTCGTGGTCGTCGCGTAGGGCCTCGAAGATGTTCATGGTCGCTCCTGTGGAAGGTCGATCGGACGACCGATCGATTCCCGGTGAGCGACCGGGTCAAACCATCAGGCGACACGCAACGGGCGCGGCGGGGCGTCGGGCCCGACATTCCGGCGAGCACGACGTTCACTCACGTGACGACCGTCGGCCGTCAGCGCCACGAGCCGATCGTGGGTGACGCACAGCGCGATCATCGGGGTCCAGGCGTCGGGGCCGAGGAACCGGACGTCGTGGGGCACGTCGGTCCGGCAGAGGCGGCCGCCGGAGACGTCGACGGTCCAGCACGTCCCCTCCCCCGCCAAGCGGATCATGCCGACGGCGGCGAACTCGGCGCCGACCGGGCGGGCGAAGTCGGGTTCGTCGATCGGGCGAGGGTGGGTGAAGCTCGCGAACGCGTCGTCGCAGCGGACCGAGGCGGGATCGATGACGACGTCGACGTCGGCGTCGTTCGCGGCGTTGAGCGCACTCACCAACGAGTCGGTGTCGGCGTGGTCGAGATCGAACGTCGACCGGATCACGAGGTTCGATCCACCCATCTCGACGACGAGCCGGGGCTCGTCGGACGGGTTGACGGCGGGGCGGGGTGATTCGGGCAGCATCGGCGGTGTCCTCCTCGGGTTGTCCCGCATCCTGGCGCGCCTGTGTAACAGGACCGTGACAGACCGACGCCGAAAAGACGACATCGCCCGCACCACGACGGGTGCGGGCGATATCACACTGTGTGAGCATCCCGGAGCGGGTGCCCGTGTCACGCTGGAGGCGTGATCACTCGATGCGCAGGCCGGAGATCGCCGGGAGATCACGAGCTGCTGGATCTGCTCGGTGCCCTCGAAGATGTCGTGGATCTTGGCGTCACGGTGCCAGCGCTCGACGGGGTACTCCCGTGTGTAGCCGTACCCACCGAGGATCTGGATCGCACGCTCGGTCACCCACGTGGCGACCCGGCCGGCCTTGAGCTTGGCCATCGACCCCTCGGCGTTCTGGAACTTGCGCTGCTTGCCGAGCCAGGCGGCCCGCCAGATCATGCCGCGCGTCGCCTCGATCTCGGTCGCCATGTCGGCGAGCATGAACGCAATCGACTGGTTCATGATGATCGGACGGCCGAACGCCTCGCGCTCCTTCGCGTACTCCAGCGAGTACTCGTAGGCGGCTCGGGCGATGCCGAGCGCCTGCGCACCGACCGACGGGCGGGTCGCCTCGAAGGTCTGCATGGCGGCCTGGGCGTTGCCGGGCTTGCCCTCACGGACGCGAGCGAGACGCTCGTCGAGCTTCTCCTTGCCACCGAGCAGGCAGTTGCCGGGCACACGGACGTCGTCGAGCACGACCTCTGCCGTGTGGCTCGCACGGATGCCGTGCTTCTTGTACTTCTGGCCCTGCGAGAGCCCCTTCGTCCCCGGCGGGATGATGAAGCTGGCATGGCCCTTCGAGCCGAGCGACGGGTCGACGACGCCGACCACGACGTGGACGTCGGCGATGCCACCGTTGGTGATCCAAGCCTTGGTGCCGTTCAACACCCACTCGTCGTTGGCCTCGTCGTACACGGCGCTCGTGCGGTAGCCGCCGACGTCGGAACCGGCGTCGGGCTCACTCGCGGCGAAGGCGCCGAGGGCGATCTTGTCGGGCGTGCCGTAACACTGCGGCACCCATTCCATGACCTGCTCGGGCGTGCCGGACGCGGCGATGCCGGCAGCTGCGAGGCCCGTCCCCATGATCGCCATGCCGAGACCGGCGTCGCCCCAGAACAGTTCCTCGATGGCGACGGGCATGGTGAGCCCGGTCGGGTCGTTCATCATGGCCTCGGCCATGAACTCCCACCCGTAGAGCCCGATCTGGGCGGCTTGTTCGACGACGGGGTACGGGAACTCCTCACGCTCGTCCCACTCCTCGGCGTTCGGGCGCATCACCTCTTCGGCGAAACCGTGCACCCACTTCTGCAGCTGGAGCTGGTCCTCGTTGAGTTCCATGGAGAATTCGGCCATGCAACCAAGTTACTCCCGGGTAACCAGGTTTGTCTACTCTCGGGTAACTTGTCGCGAGACCGTCACGAGCCGAGCGCCAGCAGCGCCGGAGCGATCGTCTCGTAGATGAGGTTGGCACCCGGCTTGTACACGTGCACCCCGTCCCAGCGGTAGCCCAGATCGGTGGCGATCGCCTCGTCGGCACACCACTCGTCGGGGCCGTCGACGAACGTGGTGTCGGCACGGGCTCCGGCGACCGCTCGCATCAGATCGTTCACGCGGGCCACCCGGGCGTCGTCGGCACGTTCCGGGAGCGGCGGCACGCCGGCCCCCTCGGCTTCCACCGGGCGCATACAGGCGGCTTCCAGCAGCGCGAACTGTGCACCCGATGGAGCCATCGCATCGAGCCCCTCGTTCAGATTGGCCGTGAACAAGGCGTCCCATTCGGGTGTGCCGAACACGTAGGTCCCGTCGTCCTGCTGCAGGTCGAACACGTCCCAGGCGCCGAGCACGACCAACACGACGTCGGCGCCGGTCGCCCCCTCGCCCCAATACGCCGACCAGTTCGGGCACAGGCTCGCGAACGAGTTGCTGAACGAGGTGCGCGAACTCAGCACCGACCCGTGGTCGTACACGCTGCACCCGTCGAGCGAACGGTCGGTGATGGCGAAGGTGTCCTCGATCCCGTCCGGCAGGTTGATCGCGAGCGAGTGCGCCTGCGAGTCACCGACGATCGTCACGTCGAGGGGTTCGGCCGGAGCGACCGCCGGCATCGTCGGGTCGGGAGCGAGTGCTGCCTCGACCGGCGCATCGGTGGCGACCGGCGCCACGTCGAGAACGAACTCGACGTCGTCGCCGCCCGCGGCGACGTCGAAGTCGTCGACCTGCCAGTAGAAGCCGCCGAGCACCAGCAGCACCACACTGAAGGCACCGACGGGAGCAACCGGGAAGTGGTGTTGACGCGACCACCAGTCGGCCAACGCACCACGGCGGACCGGTTCCTCGATGAAGCGGTAGCTGACCTCCGCGATGGCGATCGACAGGAGGAACGCCGGCAGGAACCGTGACCACGATGCCTCGGTCGCCCCCATCAGCACGAAGATCGGCCAGTGCCACAGATACCACCCGTAGCTGCGCTTGCCGATCTCGACCAACACCGGCTGCGACAGGAGGAATCGCGTACCGGCCGACGCCGGGTGCACCACGACGAGCACGAGGACGAGCGACACCAGCGACACGAACGCGAGGAGCCACGGATACATGTAGTCGGCGGTCAGCTCGGCGGCGATGAAACAACACGTGAGCAGGCCGAGACCGACGCCGGTCGCGATGTCGAGCCCGCGCGACGGCGCGTGGAACGCCGCCTCCGAACGCCACGGGCGCCACACGAACGCCGCTGCGGCGCCCATCAGCAGGCCGCCCGATCGCGTGATCGTCGACAGATAGTTGACGTTCACCCGGTCGGCGCCGTCGAGGAAGCCGATCGGGCCGTCGATCGGAGTCGGCCCGCCGCGCTGCACCCACCACGTGAGCGCCATCACGCCGACGATCGCGACGAGCAACCACCGAACCACCCGATCGGGACGCTTACCGGCGAGCAGGAAGGTGAACACGAGCGGCCACACGACGTACCACTGCTCCTCCACCGCCAGGCTCCACAGATGCCGCAACAGCGGCGGATCACCCGGCTGGAAGTACGGCACGTCGCCGACGATCTGAGCCCAGTTGTTGACGTAGAGGATCGACCACGGCAGGTCGCTGCGGAGCTGCGACGTCTGCTCGGGGGTTCCGAACACCGCCGTCCAGGCCGCGATCGCGGCGAGCATCGTGAACAGGGCCGGGAACAGCCGGCGTGCGCGCCGGATCCAGAACTGCGAGAGCGACACGCCGCCGGTCTTGTCGTGCTCCTCGATCAGCAGCATCGTGATGAGGTAGCCGGACACGACGAAGAACACCTCGACGCCGAAGAAGCCGCCATGCATCCACGAGAAGCCGCCGTGGTAGAGGATCACTGCGACGACCGACAGCGCCCGCAGCCCGTCGAGGCCGGGCTGATATCCCATGCGGGGTCGGGACAGGGCCGAGTTCGAACGTGACGGTCGAGCGCGACGCATCGGGCGGGTCAGCCCGGGCGGCGTCTCGGTGGTCGTCGACATCCCGACAATGTTACGGACCGGTGACAGTGAACAGCGGCACCCTCCGCATGCGCACGCTCCGCCGGCCCCGCACCGGGCGACGCCGACCGGACGTCACCGACGGAGCGTCGTGCCGTCCTTCGTCGTCTCGACGGTCCAGCCCGCAGCCTGGAGCTCGGCGCGGAGGCGGTCGGCCGACTCGTAGTCCTTGGCGGCCCGCGCCGCGTCGAGCTCGGCCGCGGTCGCCAACGCCTCCGCGGGCACCTCGTCGGCGCCGTGCAGGGCGACGCCGAGCGTGGCCGCGATCTCGAGTGCCGCAGCGACGAGCGGACCCGCCGCATCGTCACCCGCGTCGAGTGCCGCATTGGCGCGCCGCACGGTGTCGAACAGCAACGCGGTCGCCTTCGGCGTGTCGAGATCGTCGTCCATCGCGGCGCGGAATGCATCGAGCACGTCGGCGTCCGGCTCCGATGCTGCGACCGACGTGGTGCGCGCTGCGAACGAGTCGAGCCCGGCCAGTGACTTGACGGCGGCATCGATGTTGTCCTGGGTGACCTTGACCGGGCTGCGATAGTGCGACTGCAGCAACACCATCCGATACGCCCGCGGGTCGAACTGCTCGATCAGGTCGAGCAGGTTCGACACGTTGCCGAGGCTCTTGGACATCTTCTCGCCCTCGGCGTCGACGACGAACCCGTTGTGCATCCAGTGGTTCGCGAACCGCTTGCCGAGCGCGACGGCCTGCGCCCGCTCGTTCTCGTGATGCGGGAACCGCAGGTCTTGTCCTCCGCAGTGCAGATCGAACCCCTCGCCCAGCAGGTCGAGGCTCATGACGACGCACTCGCTGTGCCAGCCGGGACGACCGTCACCCCACGGCGACGGCCACGACGGCTCGTCGGGCTTGGAGTATTTCCACAGGACGAAGTCGGCGGGGTGTCGCTTGAACTCGGCACCGAACACCTCGCGCTCACCGCCACCGGACCGCATGTCGTCGAGCGACTGCTGAGCGAGCAGGCCGTATCCCTCGACGGTCTCCACGGACAGGTAGATGCCGTCCTCGGTGTCGTACGCTCGGCCGAGGTCGAGGAGTTGACCGATCATCTCGACCATCTGGTCGACGTACTCGGTGGCGTGCGGCACGTCGGTCGGCCGCTGGACGTCGATGCCCTCCATCGCCTCGAACCAGACCCGTTCGCACTTGGTCGTGATGTCCTGCCAGGGCCGCTCTTCGCGCTTGGCCCGCTCGATGATCTTGTCCTCGATGTCGGTGATGTTCGAGACCAGCCGGACGTCGAGCCCGGTCCACTCGAGGTAACGACGCAGGATGTCGTATTCGAGCGTGGCTCGTCCGTGACCGAGGTGCGGCGGACCGTAGACCGTGGGGCCGCACAGGTAGATGCTCACCTTCCCGGGCTCGCGCAGGGCGAGTTCGCGGACCTCTCTGGTGGCGGTGTCGTACAGGTGCAGCATGGCCCTCCAGCCTATGGCGGCGTGGAGCGGAGGGAAGGGGTCGTTTACGCTGGCGGTATGCCGATTCACTTGCGTGCCGAGAACGGGGACTACGCCCCGAACGTGCTGTGCCCGGGCGACCCCCGACGCGCGGCCTACATCGCCGAGACCTTCTTCGATCCGGGCTACCGGATGGTCAACGAAGAACGCGGCATGCTCGGCTTCACCGGCACCTTCGACGGTGCTCCGATCAGCGTCCAGACGACCGGGATGGGTGCCCCCTCGTCCGGCATCGTGTTCGAGGAACTGGCGATGCTCGGTGCCCGACGACTCGTGCGGGTCGGCACCTGCGGTGGCCTGAAAGACGGTATGCGGATGGGCGACACGGTCGTCGGCATCTCCGCCACCGCCGAGGACCAGACACCGCTCCGGCTCGCTCAGATGGACTCCTACGCGCCGACCGGGACCTTCACCCTCGCCGAGGAGGCCGCCCGACTCGCCCGCGAATCGGGCGCCACGGTGCACGTCGGCGCCGTCGTCACGAGCGGCGTCTTCTACGACCCCGACTCGACGACCTTCGCACGCTGGAAGCGCACGGGGCACATCGGTGTCGAGATGGAAGCGGCCATGATGTACACCGTCGCCGCGCTCCGCGGCATGGAGGCGCTCGCGATCATGACCGTCTCCGATCTCCTCGAGGAGTCGGGCGACACGAGCCGCATCAGCGACGAGGAACTGAAGCAGGGCGTCGACGCGATGATGCGTCTCGCCTGCCGGGTCGCGACCTCCGGCTGAAACGACCCGACCGGACTGGCACGTCCCGGCGGCGCAGCGGACGCCGCCGGGACGTGTGGTCCTGTGGTCCGGACCGTCCCCGTGACGAACGCCGGACCGAAGCCCGACCCCGCCCGACGAAGCTGCGTGCCGTCCCAACGGCGGACGAGACGGCAACGCTTCGCGATGCATGGCGTCACAGCGGACATGACGTCGTGCACCGAACACCCGGGGAGCGTGTTCGACAAGACAGAGGGCGATCCGGACGCGTTCGTGACGCCGGTCACGAAAAAATCTCGCACGAAGCCTCTCGAGCGTCGGATGGGCTGACGAACCGAGCCGAAAAACAGTGCTGGGTGCCGGACCCGCCGTCCGGCACCCAGCCACGACCGGCCACCGTCACCCCAGGCGGATGGGGTGTGCGACGGGGACAGCCGCACGGTCGACGCCATCGCAGAAGCAACGACGTTCAACCTGTGAACACCAGGGAAAGTGTTCAGCTGCATTTGTAGCAGCTGAACGGCCTCCGACGGAACCTCTCGACCGCGATTTCCGCACTCAGGGTGACGTCAGGGTCTGGACGACGGCGCCGCTCGAGTCG
>JBPEWX010000025.1:0-3589 GCA_052032235.1 Ilumatobacter sp.
GCGGCGCACGCGGTGACGATGGTCTCGCACGGGCCCTGGAAGCCGTGCCGCATCGACACCGCCGCTCCGGGAGCATTCGCCATCATCATCGGGACGAGGAACGGCGAGACGCGCCGTTCGCCCTTCTCGATGCGGACGGTGATCTGTTCCTCGAGGGTGTGGATGCCGCCGACGCCGGTGCCGAAGATCGTCCCGATGCGCGACGGGTCGACGCTGAGTTCGCCCGCTTGCTCGAGCGCCTCGGCGGCGGCGGCGATGGCGTACTGCTCGACGCCGTCGGCGCGACGGGCGACCTTCGGCGATTCGTAGTACGGCGACGAGTCCCAGTCGGTGATCTCGGTCAGGCGCCCGACACCGTCGAGCCCCGGACCGAGCAGCCCGTTCCAGAACGCCTCCTTGCCGAGCCCGCACGGAGCGACGACACCGAGGCCGGTGATCGCGACGCGGCGACCCTGACCCTGCATGTTGCTCAGAGCTTCGCGGCGACCAGCTCGTACGCCTGGCCGACGGTCTCGATGCCCTCGAGTTCGTCCTCGGGGACTTCGACCCCGAACTCTTCCTCGAGCGCCATGACGAGCTCGACGAGGTCGAGGCTGTCGGCGTCGAGGTCGTCACCGAACTTGGCGTCGGGGGTGACCTGGTCTTCGGAGACCGAGAGCACCTCGACGGCGCACTTCTGGAAGCGGGCGAACAGTTCTTGATCCAACGGATTGTCTCCTTGCTAGCTGGGGCGGCTCACAGTGTAGGACGCCCCCGGGTGAGTGAACGGGGTTCGGGTCAGTGACCCATGCCGAGGCCGCCGTCGACGGGGATGACGGCTCCGGTGATGTAGGCGGCATCGGCCGATGCCAGGAACGCGACCGCGCCGGCGATCTCGTCGGGCGTCGCGGCCCGCTCGAGCGGCACGGCGGCGACGATGTCGGCGAGGCGATCCTCGCCGAGCGCGGCCGTCATGTCGGTGGCGACCGGTCCGGGCGCCACGACGTTGACGGTGATGCCGCGGGAACCGAGCTCTCGGGCGAGCGACCGGGCGAGACCGACCAGTCCGGCCTTCGAAGCGGCGTAGTTGGCCTGCCCCGGGGCGCCGAGCAGCCCGACGACGGACGACATCAGGACGATCCGGCCCTTGCGGGCCTTGAGCATGCCGCGAGCGGCTCGCTTCGTGACGCGGTACGACGCCGTGAGGTTGGCGTCGATCACCGAGGCGAAGTCGTCCTCGCTCATGCGGAGCAGCAAGGTGTCGCGCGTGACACCGGCGTTCGAGACGAGGATCTCGACCGGGCCGCCGAACTCGGCCTCGACCGCGGAGAACGCAGCGTCGACCTGTTCGGCGTCGGTGACGTCGCACTGGACACCGAAGAACCCCTCGGGTGGTGGCGACGAGTTGTAGGTGACGGCGACGTGGTCGCCGAGCGCCTTGAACCGTTCGGCACACGCGAGCCCGATACCGCGCGAGCCGCCGGTGATGAGGACGACACGTGGTTCGTTCGTGGACGGCGCGTCGGTGGTCGTGTCGCTCATTCGGCGTCACCACCCCAACGCAGCACGCAGCTGCCGGCGGTCATGCCGCCGCCGAATCCGACGAGCAGGACGAGATCGCCGTGCTGGACGCGTCCGTGGTCGAGGGCGTCGGCGAGTGCGAGCGGGATCGACGCCGACGACGTGTTCCCCGTGCGGTGGATCACCGTCGCCGCCTTCTCGACCGGCACGCCGAGGCGCTCGCACGCCGCCTGGATGATGCGGATGTTGGCCTGGTGCGGTACCACGAGGTCGATGTCGTCGGCGGTCACGCCGGCGTGGGCCATCGCCTTCTCGGCCGAGTCGACCATGAGCCGAACGGCCCGACGGAAGACCTCCTTGCCCTCCATCTTGATGGTGCCGCCGACGTCGGCGTGCAGGATCGGCAACAGCGAGCCGTCCGCGTCGAGGTCCCAACCGAGCAGCTGGCCGGCTCCCTCGACCGATTCGAGGACGACGGCACCGGATCCGTCGGCGAACAGGGGAGCGGTGCCGCGGTCGTCCCAGTCGGTGATGCGCGACAGCGTGTCGGTGCCGATGACCAGGACCCGATCGGCGCCCATGGCGATCATCCCGTGTGCCTGCACCAACGCGTACATGAAGCCGGTGCAGGCCGCGTTGACCTCGATCGCGCCGCAGGAGAGCCCGAGTTCGTTCTGGACGAGCGACGCGGTGCCCCACTGCTTGTCGGGCGTGGTGGTCGCGAGGACCAAGGCGTCGATGCGGTCGGGCGTGAGCCCTGCCATCTCGAGTGCCTGACGTCCGGCGTCGACCGACAGGCCGGCGGTGGAGCCGCCGATGCGGCGCTCCTCGATGCCGGTCCGGGCACGGATCCACTCGTCGCTGGTGTCCATGGTGGCGGCCAGCTCGTCGTTGGTGACGATCTTCTCGGGAAGTGCGGTTCCCCAGCCGGAGATGACGGCGCCGGTGGCGCCGGGTCGGATGGCAGGCATGTCGGTACCCCCTGTGTGCCTTCAGTCGGTGCGCAGCCAGGCGATCGGCTGGCGCGAGGTGACGCGTTCGGTGTCGACCGCGATGAAGCTCTGGAGCACGCCGCGGAACGGTGATCGGACCTCGTGTTCGCCGACCCGTCCGATGACGGTGCCGACGTCGATGACGTCGCCCGAGGCGATCGTCTCGGGTGTGAAGATGCCGGCAGCGGGCGAGACGACCAGCCGCTCGACGGCGAACAGGTGCTCGCCTTCGATGGCGGCGACGCCGGCGTCGGCAGCGCCGCCCATCCACTCGACCAGCTTGTCGAGGTCGTCCGGGGTCGCGACCGAGATCGTGCGCGCCCCGTCGACGCTGCGCTTGGCCATGCCGGTGAGGACGCCACCGGGACCGAGTTCGGCGAAGTCGGTGACGCCGAGCGACGACAGCGTCTGGAGCGAGTGCTTCCAGCGCACGGGGCTGGCGAGCTGTGCCGACAGGAGCGCCGACCATTCGTCGCCGCGGTCGTGCGGCTTCGCGTCGACGTTCGAGACGACCGGGATCTCGGCGTCGCGGATGTCGGCCGCTGCGAGCGCGTCGCGCAGTCGGTCCCGGGCCGGCGCCATGAATGCGGTGTGGAACGCGCCGGAGACCTGGAGCGGCATGACGCGCTTGGCGCCGAGATCCTTGGCGTGTTTGCCCGCCGCCTCGACGCCGGCGGGTGAGCCGGCGATCACCACCTGGCCGGGCGCATTGAAGTTCGCGACCCAGACGTCGGCGTCGGCCAGGTTGCACGCGACGTCGACCTGGTCGTCGTCGAGTCCGAGGACCGCGGCCATCGTGCCGACGCGTTCGTTGCCGGCGTCGTGCATGGCCGCAGCGCGTTCGGCGACGAGGACGACCCCTTCGTCGAAACCGAGCGCGCCGGTGGCGGCGAGGGCGGTGTACTCGCCGAGCGAATGTCCGGCGCAGAAGCTCGCCTCGATACCGAGGCGCTCGACGGCATCGAGGACCATCAGGCTCGACACGAACGTGGTGAGCTGCGCGTTGCGGGTGTCGCGGAGTTCGTCGGCGTCGGCGTCGAGCAACAGCGCGCCGACGTCGCGGCCGGCGACTTCGCTCGCCTCGTCGACGAGTTCCC
>JBPEWX010000250.1:0-1534 GCA_052032235.1 Ilumatobacter sp.
CTCGTCTCGTGAGCGCGCCGGAGCGCAGGCGACACTCGCACGAGGTCGCGTTCGAAACGCGCGAGTTCGACGTCCGACGGGTCGACTGGCGCGTGAACGGCACCGGTACTCGCAGCGGCGCGGACGAGTTCGGCGACGAACTCGATCCGGCTGCAGCCGAGTTCGACGACGGCGCCGGGCCACAAGTCGGTCCGACCGACCACTGGTGAACCATCGACGCAGAGTGGCGACCTCCCGGCCGTCTGGAGCACCGACACCGCTCCGGACGACGCCACGTCCACCACGACGTGGTGCGCCTCGATCGCAGGGTCGGCGATTCCCGACACGCCCGGTGCACGACCGAGCCAGTGCCGGCCCGGTCGCAGCGAACGCTCCCACCCGGCGTCGGGGCCGGCCGTGCATCGAAGTGTGACGGATGGTTCCACGCCCCTCGGGAAGGTCGTTCACCGGCCGAATCGGAAAGCACGGTCGCAGATTCCCGAAAAGACGCCCTGACCTGGGGCGGTGAACCGACGGCGAGTCCTCGGTGAGACCCGTCGACCATCACGGTGAGGGAGACAGCCCGGCCGGTGGACGCTGCGGTGAGACCTGCAGTGAGACCCCGCCGTCATGGTGGCGGGCATGTCCGATCGCTGGTATCCCACCACTGCCCGTCTCGCCACCGAGTGGCTCCGTCTCACCCACTGTCCGATCGCTCTCGACCGTGCCCACCGCTGGGGGCTGCTCCCGGATCGTCCCGCCCGACTCGACGAGATCGTGGACGCCGTGGGTGGTGGAGACACCCAGCCTCCCGACGCCGACCTGCTGCTTCGTCGGCTCGTCGTCATCGCCCGTGACGACGAGCTCGCCGCCCGTGTCGTGATCGAGCGGCTGCGCCGCGGGCTCCTCGCGGCCGCCCGGCGCCGTCGGGAACCGAGGGCGTTCGAGGACCTCTTGTCCGCCAGCTGGATCGCGGTCCGGACGTACGACCCGACACGCCGCAACCGATACGTCGCCGCTGCCCTCCTCGCCGATGCCGAGTGGCACGCGTTCCGACGTCAGGAGCGCCGCAAGGCGGCCGACGACGTGCCGCTCGTCGACGGCAATCGTTGGGCCGCGCCACCGCCCACCGATGTCGACGACGGGCCGGCGACCGAGCTGGCCGAACTGCTCGACGACGCCCGACGAGCCGGGGTCGACACGGGCGACCTCGAGCTGATCGACCTCCTGCTCCAGAACCCGAACGTCGCCGAGGTGGCCGCCAAGCTCGAAGTGACGACGCGAACGATCCGCAACCGTCGCACCCGCATCGCGGCCCGCCTGCGCGAAGTGGCGCTCGCGGCGTAGCGCTGACCGGGAGCGAACGTGGTGCGAAACAAACCGGGAACTCGGGTCGATCCGCCTCTCCGCAGGCGGAGGGCACCCGTACGCTCACCCCATGCCCACCGGAACGTCGGCCTGGCTGTTGCTCGGATCCGTGCTCCTCGCGGCATGCGGGAGCGGCGATGGCGACACCTCGGCGCCGACGCCACCGGCCACTGCGGCGACGATCACC
>JBPEWX010000251.1:0-4745 GCA_052032235.1 Ilumatobacter sp.
GCGCGTCGAGCGCGATCACGTCCTGCCGCACGGGCGATGGGGGACACCCCAATCTGGCTCTGAGGCCGAGTCGGTTTCGTCGAGCGCAAGGCGCGACGAACCCGAGCAGCCTTACGGCTGCGAGCGGTGAGGCGGAACGCAGCGATCGGCGAAAACGGCCGGCCTCAGCGGCTCAGCCGCCGAAGGCGCCGGTGAGGTCGGGGAGATCGGCGAACCGCATGACGAGGCCCGGGAACAGGCCCAGCACGACGGTGCCGATGGTGCAGATACCGAGCGCAGCCCAGATCGGCTGCGGCACCGAGATCTTGCTGGTGTCACCGTCGGGGACGGGCTTCATCCAGATCTCTCGCAGCACCCGCATGTAGTACGCCGCCGAGATGACGGTGTTGACGGCGGCGATGACGGCCAGGGTGTAGCCCATGCCGGTCGCGGCGTCGACGACGGCCTTGAACGCGGCGAGCTTGGCGATCCAGATGCCGAGCGGCGGGATGCCGGTGAGCGACGCCAGGAAGATCGTCATCAGTGCGCCGAGGCCGGGCGCGTACGACATGAGGCCACCGAACGAGGAGATCTCGCCGCTCTTGGTCTTGCGGCTGACGGCCATCACCACGGCGAACGCACCGAGGTTCGAGAGGGCGTAGATCAGGAGGTAGATCACGACGGCCTTGAGCGCTGACTCGCTGGCGTCGCCGGAGGCCATCACCGCGAGCGGCATGAGGATGAAGCCACCCTGGCTGACGGACGAGTAGGCCAACATGCGGACGATGTTGGTCTGGCGGAGTGCGAGCACGTTGCCGACCGTCATCGTGAGTGCGGCGAGCACGAAGATGAACGGCTCGTAGACGCCGTCGGCCGAGTACAGGGCGATGAAGAGGAGCGACAGCAGGCCGACGAACCCGGCTGCCTTCGAGGCGACCGACAAGAAGGCGGTCACGGGGAGCGGCGCACCCTGGTACGTGTCGGGCGCCCAGGTGTGGAACGGCACGGCCGAGACCTTGAAGCCGAAGCCGACGATGACGAATGCCACGGCGATGACCTGCATGGCGAGGAGGCCGCCCTCGGCGTCGGCGAGCGCCGAGCCGATCTCGGTGAGCTTGGTCGAGCCGGTCGTGCCGTACAGGTAGCTCATGCCGTAGAGCAGGACGCCGGAGGCGAACACGCCGAGCAGGTAGTACTTGACGCCGGCTTCGTTGGAGCGGACGTCACGCTTGCGCCACGCGGCCATCATGTAGGCCGGGATCGAGAGCAGTTCGAGCGACACGAAGATCGACACGAGGTCGCGGCTCGATGCCATGGCGACCATGCCGAGCACGCTGACGAGCATGAGGACGTAGAACTCGCCGATGTAGTAGCCGCCCTCTTCGAGTTCGGTCTGGCTCATCAGCACGATGAGATAGCCGATCACGAGGAACAGCGCCTTCAGGATGAGGGCGTACTCGTCGACCACGTAGCGGTCGAAGAACATCGATCGGGTGTCGTCGCCGATGACGGCGAGCGTGACGACCGGCACGAGGGCGCCGAGCATGACGAAGCCGGTCAGCGACGCGATCATCCACTTCTTGCTCTCGTCGATCCAGAGATCGACGAGGAGGATGAGGTTGATGCCCACGACGAGGATCAGCTCGGGCGCGATGCCGTGCCAATCGATGTCGGGCCGAGTCCACTCGGCCGCTTGGGCGAGGAGCGTGGCGATCATCAGCCGACGCCCGCCTCGATGACGTTGACGAGTTCGACGACGGCCGGGTCCATGATCTCGAACATGAGCTGCGGGTAGACACCGAAGACGACGATGGCGATCAGGAACGGCGTCCAGGCGATCCACTCGAGGGTGGTCACGTCGTGGATGTCGGCACCGTGATGGTCATCGTTGGCGGCGGCGCTGAGCGAGTGGGCGTGCTGGTTCGGCACGAACTCGGGGTTCGGGTTGCCGAACGCGGTGCGCTGGTACAGCCAGAGCAGGTACGCAGCGGCGAGGACCGTGCCGAGGGCGGCGATGACGGTGAGCACGCGGTACAGATCGAGCTGATCGCCGAGGATCGCCTCGTTCGGGTTCCACGATGCGAGCAGCGCCGGGAACTCGCCCCAGAACCCGGCGAGACCGGGCAGGCCGAGCGAGGCCATCGCCGAGAAGCCGAGCAACCAGCCGAGCTTCGGCATCTGGACGAGCATGCCGGAGAGGCGGCTGATCTCGAGGGTGTGGTAGCGGTGCTTGACCGACCCGGCGATGAAGAAGAGCATGCCGGTGATCAGGCCGTGGGCGACCATGCCGAACAGGGCGGCGTTGATGCCGGTGACGGTGAGCGTCGAGATGCCGAGCATGACGAAGCCCATGTGGGCGACCGACGAGAACGCGATCAGGCGCTTCATGTCGGTCTGGGCCAGACATCCGAGTGCGCCGTAGATGATGCCGATCACGGCGAGGATGGCGATGACCGGGGCCCACGCCTCGGCGCCCTGGGGCAGCATCGGCAGGGCGATGCGGACGAAGCCGTACGTACCGAGCTTCAGCAGGATGGCGGCCAGGATGACCGAGCCCTGCGTGGGCGCCTGGGTGTGGGCGTCGGGCAGCCAGGTGTGGAACGGGAACATCGGCACCTTGACGGCGAAGCCGATGAACATGCCGGTGAAGATCCAGATCTGGGTGTTGCGACCGATACCGGCGCCGGCTTCGTACAGGTGCTGGAAGGCGAAGCTCTCCGCGCCGGTCTTGTAGTAGATGGCGAGGAACGCGACGAGCATCAGCGCGGAGCCGAACATCGTGTAGAGGAAGAACTTCAGCGAGGCGTACTGGCGGTCTTCGCCGCCCCACACGCCGATCATGAAGTACATCGGCAGCAGGACGATCTCGAAGAAGACGAAGAACAGGATCAGGTCCTGGGCGATGAACGAGCCCGCCATGCCGACCTGGAGGATCAGCATGAGCATCAGGAACATCTTCGGGTTCCCGGCGTCGGGCATGTTGTCGTACGTGTAGATCGCGACGAGGAACGTCACCACCATCGACAGGAAGTACAGCGGCAGGCTGATGCCGTCGAGGCCGATGTTGTAGTTGGAGTTGATCACCGAGATCCACTCCTCGTTGACGACGAACTGGAGCTGTCCGCTCGCGTCGTAGTCGTACTGCATCAGCGTGATGATGCCGACGACCAGGGTGGCACCGGCGGTGACGATGGCGATCATCTTGTGCAGCTGCTCTTCGGCTGCGGAGATGAACATCATGATCACCACGCCCACCAGCGGCAGGAAGGTGCCGATGGTGAGGAGTTCGTTGTTCTTGAAAGGATCCATCTGTCGAAACTGCCTTAGCCGTTGAGGATGATCAGGAGGATGGCACCGATGCCGGCGGCGCCGAACAGCAGCGCGCCGTACTGGTTGACCTTGCCGGACTGGACGGGTTGGAGGGCGTGGCCGCCTTCGGAGGCGGCCTTCCCGGATGCGTTGACCGCGCCGTCGACCACTCGCTGGTCGACGTTGCGGTAGACCCAGCCGCCGAGGCGGCGGGTGACGATACCGACGGTGTTGACGATGCCGTCGATGACGTTCTGGTTGAACCAGTAGGCCGCCTTGGCGATCGGGTGGGCGATCGCGTGGACGATCACCTTCTCGTAGAGGTGGTCGAGGTACAGCTTGTTGACCAGGAACGAGTGGATCGCGCCGATCGGCTTGACCCGTTCGGTGAGGCCGACGGTCGACGAGAACAGGTTCTTGCGGCGACCGAACACGGCGAGGCTCATGAACCAGCTCACGAGGATGCCGAGTGCGACCAGGATGAGGCCGGGTGCGGCGTTGGCCCAGGTGAACACCGGCGGGGCGGGCACCTTGTAGGGACCGGGCGCCTCGTACGAGTGGTCGCCACCACCGGATTCGGCAGCGACGAAACCGCCACCGGCGCCGAGGGCGAGTTCGTCGACCGACCCGAGCGCTTCGTCGTGCTCCTCGTCGTCGCCGTGCTCTTCTTCGTCGCTGTGGTCACCGTGGTCGATCGGGAGGCCGATGGACGACTCGGTCTGGTGCTCGAACCAGTAGATCTTGAGCGCCGGTGCGTTGAGGTAACCGGCACCGATCGCGAGCGCCGCGAGGATGATGAGTGGTGCGGTGATCTTCCACGGCGAGTCGAACGGCGCGAACGGCAGGGGTCGCCCGTGCGTGGCGTGATCGTCGTGGTGGTCGTCGTGCCCGTGATCGTCGTGCGCGCCGTGCGTGTCGCCGGTGTGGAGTGGCGCGTCGACGGTGTGATCGGGGATGTGGCCGTCGGCGTGTTCGGCCTCGTCGGGGTGGGCCGAGTGCTCGTGCACCTCGCCGTGGGTGTCGTGTTCGACGCCCATGTAGTGGGCGGCAGCACCGCGCGGCTTGCCGAAGAAGGTGAGGTACGTCGCCCGCGTCATGTAGGCGGCGGTCATGAACGCACCGATGATGCCGGCGTAGTAGAACCACGTGTACTCGTAGTGCTTCGCCGAGTCGATGATCTCGTCCTTGGAGAAGAAGCCGGCGGTGAAGGGGATGCCCATCAGCGCAGCGGTCGAGACCATCCAGGCACCGAACGTGACCGGCATCTTCTTCCAGATGCCACCCATGTCCTTCTTCATGTCGAAGCTGTGGTGTGCCGCGGTGTGGCTGATCGAGCCGGCGGCGAGGAACAGGCAGCACTTGAAGAAGGCGTGCGTGAAGATGTGGAACACGGCGCCGGTCCAGGCGCCGATGCCGAGGCCCATCATCATGTAGCCGAGCTGCGACACCGTCGAGTA
>JBPEWX010000252.1:0-2010 GCA_052032235.1 Ilumatobacter sp.
GCTACCGCCAGTTCGATCAGGTCGGCGTCGAAGTGCTCGGCGTCGACGACCCGTATCTCGACGTCGAGGTCATCGCGCTCGGTTGGGAGTTCTACCGCCGGCTCGGTCTGCAGCAGGTCACGCTGCTGCTCAACAGCCTCGGCGAGCCCGACGACCGTGCCCGCTACGTCGAAGCGCTGCGCCGGCACTTCGACGCCGCCGGCGACGACCTGAGCGAACAGAGCCGACGCACGCTCGACAAGAACCCGCTGCGCGTCCTCGACTCGAAGCGGCCCGAGGACCAGCCGATCGTCGCTGCGGCGCCCACGATCGACCAGTTCTGGTCCGATGCGGCCGCCGACCACTTCGCCACGGTCCAGTCGGGCCTGCGTGAGCTCGACATCGCGTTCACGGTCGACATGAAGCTGGTGCGCGGCCTCGACTACTACCGCCGCACGACCTTCGAGTTCCAGGGCGGCACCCTCGACTCGGCGCAGAACGCGCTCGGTGGCGGTGGCCGCTACGACGGGCTCGTCGAAGATCTCGGCGGCCCGGCGACGCCCGGCGTCGGGTTCGCGCTCGGCGTCGACCGCACCCTCCTGGCCTGCGACGACGAGGGCGTGTTCGACGCCCCCGACCCGGCCGTCGACGCGTTCGTCGTCGACACCACCGGGGGAGCGCAGGCACTCGCCATCACCGCCGCACTCCGCCAGGCCGGTCTGCGCGCCGATCGTGCCTACGAGAACCGCAGCATGAAGGCCCAGATGAAGGCAGCGAACCGGTCGGGTGCCGCCTACGCCGTCATCGTGGGCTCCGACGAGGTCGAGAGCGGCACCGTCGCCCTCCGGCCGCTGCGAGGCGAGGGTGAGCAAGTCACCATCGCCCGCGATTCACTGATCACCGATCTCCACACACGCCTCCAAGGAAGCAACCAATGAGCAGCACCTCGATGCGGACCCACCAGTGCGGTGAGCTCCGCTCCGACGACATCGGACAGACCGTCTCCCTGACCGGCTGGGTCGGCCGCCGCCGCGAGCACGGCGAACACCTCGCCTTCGTCGACCTCCGCGACCACACGGGCATCACCCAGTGCGTCATCAACGACGACGTCGACGTCCGCTCGGAGTACGTGGTGCGGATCACCGGTGTCGTGCGCGCCCGCCCCGAGGGCACCGTCAACGACAGCCTGCCGACCGGTGAGATCGAGGTCGGCGACTGCGAGGTCGAGGTGCTCCGCAAGGCGACGCCGCCGCCGTTCCCGGTCGACGCCCGTGCCGACGACGTCGACGAGAACATCCGACTCCAGTACCGCTACCTCGACCTGCGTCGCGAGCGCATGCAGCGCAACCTGCGGATCCGTTCGTCGGTCAACGCCGCCGTGCGCAAGGCGATGGAGCGCCAGGAGTTCGTCGAGGTCGAGACGCCGATGCTCGTCCCGTCGACGCCCGAAGGCGCCCGCGAGTTCCTCGTGCCGTCGCGCAAGGAGCACGGTGCGTTCTACGCCCTGCCGCAGTCGCCGCAGCTGTTCAAGCAGCTCCTGATGGTGGGCGGTGTCGACCGCTACTACCAGATCGCCCGCTGCCTGCGCGACGAGGACCTGCGTGCCGACCGTCAGTACGAGTTCATGCAGCTCGACATGGAGATGAGCTTCGTCGGTCAGGACGACGTGCTCGACGCCGTCAGCGAGGCGGTGCTCGACGCCGCCGAGGCGGTGACGGGGGAGCGCCCCGGCCCGATCGAGCGGATGACGTGGCGTGAGGCCATGGAGCGGTTCGGCATCGACAAGCCCGACCTTCGGTTCGGCATGGAGCTGATCGAGCTCACCGAGGTGTTCTCGGCCACCGAGTTCAAGGCGTTCTCCGGTGCCGAGGCGATCAAGGGCATCAAGGTCGACGGCGCCGCCGACGACTACGGCCGCAACCAGCTCGACAAGCTGACCGACCGGGCCAAGAGCCTCGGCGCCAAGGGGCTCGTGTGGCTCAAGGTGACCGCCGACGGGTTCGACAGCCCCGTCGACAAGTTCCTGTCCGA
>JBPEWX010000253.1:0-8754 GCA_052032235.1 Ilumatobacter sp.
ACATGGCCGACGACGACATGGCCGACGATGACATGGCCGACGATGACATGGCCGACGATGACATGGCCGACGACATGTCGATGAACGACCTGATGAGCCGGATCATCGACCGGGACGATCTCACCGTGCTCGACGATGCGATCCACGCCGCCGGTCTGCAGGACGCCTTGCACGACGGCGGCCCGTTCACCGTGTTCGCCCCGACCGACGAAGCCTTCGCCGCCTATCTCGGCGAGATGGACATGAGCGCCGACGACGTCCTCGCCGACACCGACGCCCTCACGACGCTGCTCCAGGCCCACGTGGTCGAGGGCAGCGACGACGCCGCCATGGTGATGGACATGAACGGCCAGGCGTTCACCACCCTCGCCGGGAGCGAACTCACCGTCACCGTCGACGGCGACACGGTGATGGTCGGCGACGCCACCGTGGTCGAATACGACATCACCGCCGACAACGGCGTGATCCACGTCATCGACACCGTCTTGACGCCGCCCGCCGGCTGAACGAACCTCGCCGGGTGCGGCGATCGCCGCACCCGGCGAAGGGAGCGCACATGACCTCCATCGACATCGACCACGAGCAACACGACGACACCGGGCCGGACGACGAACCGTCGGCGACCGGCGACGACCGCGTCGCTCGACTCGTCCACCCACGGGCGATCCGGTGGTTCCACTGGATCAACGTCCCGCTGCTCACGATCATGGTGTGGAGCGGCCTCCGCATCTACTGGGCCGAAGACGTCTACGCGTTCGGCATCGGCAGCTGGGAGTGGTTCGCGTTCTTCCCCGAGGTGATCTACGAGCAGCTCGGGTTGAACCGCCGTCTCGCTCGTGGCATGGCGTTCCACTTCTCGTTCGGTTGGTTGTTCGTCATCAACGGCGTGGCGTACTCGATCTACCTCGCGCTGACGGGGGAGTGGCGGCACATCGTCCCCGATCGACGAGTACCGAAAGAGGCTGCCCAGGTCGTCGCCCACGACCTCCACCTGCGCAAGAACGCCCCGCCGCAGGGCAAGTACAACGCCGCACAGCGCATGGCGTACACCGCCGTGCTGGTCATGGCAGCGATCCTCGTCATCAGCGGCTTCGCGATCTACAAGCCCACTCAGCTCCACCCCTTGCCGTACCTGTTCGGCGGCTATCAGGGTGCCCGTCTCACCCACTTCGCCATGACGATCGGCATCGTCCTGTTCTTCGTCGTGCACCTGCTCCAGGTGGCCCGTGCCGGTTGGAACAACTTCCGCTCGATGATCACCGGCTACAGCCTCGAGCCCGCCGCTCGCGCCGACGACGCGGCCCGCGACACCACCACACCCAACGACGAGGAGGCCACGTCATGAGTGGCAACGAGACCGCCGACGACCGCCCCCGCCCCGACGACGATCGGGCCCGACAGCTCGCCGCCCAGACCGCCGACGCGCCCACGATCCCGGTCTCGGAGTTCCGCACGCGTTCACGGCGATCGTTCCTGACGGGCGCCGCCGCCGTCGTGGTCGGCGGCGGGCTGTGGCGGTGGGTCCAGACCCAGGACACCGACGACGGCATCCCACAGGTGCTGCGCGACACCCTCGAGGCGAACGAGTCGATCTGGACGGCCCTGCCGGCACGGTCGGCGCCCGAGTACGACATCGCCGACGCCAGCCCGATCCAGATCAACGGCCGACTCGGCATCCGCAACGAGATCGACCTCGACGAGTGGACCGTCCGCGTCGAGGCGCCCGACGGCACGCTGCTCGACGAACTCGACATCTCGACGTTCGAGGCGCTGCCCCAGCACGACCTCGTGTACGAGCACAAGTGCATCGAGGGCTGGTCGAACATCACCCACTGGGGAGGGGCCCGTTTCGCCGACTTCCACGCCCGCTACGCCGACGAGGTCGGCGACGTCCCGTACGTCGGGCTCGCGACGCCCGATCGTCAGTACTACGTCGGCTGGGACATGCCGTCGATCCTGCACCCGCAGACCTTGCTCGCGATGCGCGAGCACGGTGAGCCGTTGTCGCAGGCGCACGGGGCACCCCTCCGTCTCGCCACGCCGAACAAGTACGGCATCAAGGCGATCAAACGGATCGGCGTGATCCGGTACTCGTACGAGCGCCCGGCCGACTACTGGGCCGAGCGCAGCTACGACTGGTACGCCGGGCTCTGACCGTTTCGGCAGCGCCCGGTCAGGCGCGGGGTTCGCGTGGCAGGCCGAGCACGCGTTCGCCGAGGATGTTGCGCATGATGTTCGACGTGCCGCCCATGATCGTGTAGCCGGGCGCGTAGAGCAGCCCGTGCACGACGTCGTTCCACAGCGTCGCCTCGGCGCCGTAGACGCGGGCGACGAACTCGGCCACCTGGATCTCGTGTTCGGTGCAGAAGCACTTCGTGGCGGCCGAGAACCCCGTGGGCGCCTGCCCGAGCACCTCGCGCGTGACGAGGATGCGCCCGATCCGGTACGCCGATTCGAGACGGGCGATCTCCTGACGGACGCGCGGGTCGGACGTGTCGGCTCGGTCGCAGGCGAGCCGGAACAGCGCTCGGTTCGAGACGAGCCGGTCGATGCCGCCACGCTCGTGCTCGAGCTGACGCATCGTCTGCTTGAACGCGTTGCCCTCGACCCCGACGAGATTGGGGAGCGGCACCCGCACGTCGGTGAAGAACACCTCGCAGAAGTGCTGGTTGGTGGTCATGTCCTTGATCGGACGGACCTCGATGCCGGGCGTGTCCATCGGGACGATGATCTCGCTGATGCCCTGGTGCGGCGGCCCGTCGCTGCTGGTGCGACAGATCAGGTAGATGTAGTCGGCGACGTCGCCGAAACTGGTCCAGATCTTCTGGCCGTTGATCACCCACTCGTCGCCGTCACGCCGTGCCGACGTGACGAGCGATGCGAGGTCGCTGCCGGCGTTCGGTTCCGACATGCCGATGCACCAGGTGGTGTCGCCCGACAACATGCCGGGCAGGAACTCGGCCTGTTGATCGTCGCGCCCGTACGCGATCAGGGTCGGCCCCATCTGGCGATCGGCGAACCACATGGCCGCGATCGGGGCACCGGCGGCGATCAACTCCTCACCGATGATCAAGCGGTCGACCGGCGGGCGACCCTGGCCACCGAACTCGGTCGGCCAGGTCAGCCCGATCCATCCCAGTTCGGCCATCTCCTTCGCGAAGTCCTTCGAGAAGCCGTTGATCCAGGAGTCGTTGTGGCGACCGAACCGCTCCACCGCATCGGCGGCCACGCGTCGCGCCTGCTGGCGGAGTTCGATCTGTTCGGGCGACCACGCGAAGTCCATGTCGACGATCGTATGCGTGCGCCGAGGCCGACCCCGAATCGGTCGGGACGAGTGGTCACGCGCACTGAGTGGTTGGCCAAACCCGAAATGTGGTATTTGCGTGGTCAGATTTTCCGCTTCTTGAACGAATTCCTCCGAATTCCTTGAATTTCGGGGTGACAGCGCCGATGGGGGATTCATACGCTGGAAGCATGTTGGGTACTCGGAACCGTGCGATTCGTCGGATCGCCACCGCGATCACGGCGGTATCCGTACTGAGCGTCACCACTGCTGCACCGAGCGTGCTCGCCGACGAGCCGCCGGCCGAAGCGTCCACGACCACGACGACGCCCACCACGACCACCGCACCGTCGACGACGACCACCGTCACGCCGACGACGTCCACGACCACGACCACGACCACCACGACGACCACCACGATGGTTCCGTCGAGCACGTCGACGACGTCCACCACGACCACCACCACGACCAGCACGGCGCCCGAGGTCGGTGTCGTCGACGGTGACACCGTGGCCGTCGGTGCCCCGCCCGTGCCGACCACCGTGGCCGTGGCCGTCGGGCTGCCACCCGTCCCGCCGACGACGGCCGTGGTCGCGGTCGGGCTGCCGCCCGTGCCCCCCACGACGATCGCTCCGGCGCCCGAACCGGCCGTTGCGGCGCCGCTCGTCAACCGGGCACGTCCGATCCCGACGGTCACGCGGGACCGCATCGGGGACGCCACGGCGATCGTGTCGCTCGGCCTCGAGATCGTCGCCGAACAGTTCTGACCTGATCGGCGCCCGGAGGGTCGGGCACGTGTCGGGCACGTGCCCGGACGCGACGAACGGCCGCCCGGAGGCGGCCGTTCTGCTCGATCCGTTCGCTCGGGACGACTCAGCGGTTGTCGATCGCCACGTAGTCGCGCTCGTCCGGGCCGGTGTACCACTGACGCGGACGCGAGATCTTCTGATCCTTGTCGTTCAGCAGTTCCTGCCAGTGGGCGAGCCAGCCGGCGGTGCGCGGGATCGCGAACAGCACCGTGAACATCTCGACGGGGAAGCCCATCGCCTGGTAGATCAGGCCCGAGTAGAAGTCGACGTTCGGGTAGAGCTTGCGGTCGACGAAGTACGAGTCCTTCAGGGCCACTTCCTCGAGGGCGAGCGCGATGTCGAGGAGCGGGTTCTTGCCGGTGACCTCGAACACGTCGTACGCCGTCTGCTTGATGATCGTCGCACGCGGGTCGTAGTTCTTGTAGACGCGGTGGCCGAAGCCCATGAGGCGGCCCTCGCCGTTCTTCACCGACTCGATGAACGCCGGCACGTTCTCGACCGAGCCGATCTCGCTGAGCATGCGCACGACCGCCTCGTTGGCGCCGCCGTGCAGCGGGCCGTAGAGGGCGCTCGCTGCGGCCGATGCCGCCGAGTAGGGGTCGGCATGGCTCGAACCGACGACACGCATCGCGGTGGTGCCGCAGTTCTGCTCGTGGTCGGCGTGGAGGATGAACAAGATGTCCATCGCCCGCTCGAGCACCGGGTCGACCTGATGGTCGTTGCCGACCTTCCACATCATGTTGAGGAAGTTGGCCGGGTACGACAGGTCGTTCTCCGGGTAGTTGAACGGGAGGCCCTGCGAGAACCGGTACGACATCGCGGCGATCGTCGGCGTCTTCGCGATCAGGCGGAGGATCTGCTTGCGGCGGGACGCCTCGTCGTCGATGTCCTTGGCGCCGTCGTAGAACGTGCCGAGCGCAGCGATGGCCGACACGAACAGGCCCATCGGGTGAGCGTCGTAGTGGAAGCCGTCGACGAACCGCTTGCGCATGTTCTCGTGGATGTAGGTGTGGTGCGTGACGTCGTGGCGCCACTGATCGAGTTCGGTCGTGGTGGGGAGCTCGCCGTGCAGGAGGAGGTAGGCGACTTCGAGGAAGGTCGACTTCTCGGCGAGCTGCTCGATGGGGTAGCCGCGATAGCGCAGGATCCCCGCGCCGCCGTCGAGATACGTGATCTCCGACTTGCACGACGCGGTCTGCATGTAGGCGGGGTCGTAGACGAACAAGCTCGGGTCGAGCTCGCGCACGGCCGCGGCGGGGAACACCCCACCTTCGATCGGTACGGTGACGGTCTTGCCGGTGCGGTCGTCGGTGATGGTGATGGTGTCGGGCACGTCGCTTCCTTCGTGTCTCACGCGTTGAATAGGGCTGTTCTCCCGTGTCGGGACTGTATCGGCCCAGGGCACCAACCCTTCAACGAAGCGTTCGAACATCGCGTGACGGGCCGCCGGGGCGGGCTCGCGACGTGTTCGACGACGCTCAGAGCGGGGTGTTGCCGTGCTTGCGGCGGGGGAGACGCTCGCGCTTGTTCGCGAGCATCGACAGCGCAGCGGCGACTTCGCGACGCGTCTCCGACGGGTCGATCACGCCGTCGACGAGGCCGCGGTCGGCAGCGATGTACGGGTTGAGGAGCCGCTCGGCGTAGTCGGCCTCGAACGCGGCACGCTCGTCGTCGGAGGCCCTCCGTTGCAGGATCGCTGCCGCCTGGCCGGCGCCCATGACGGCGAGTTCGGCCCATGGCCACGCGAGGCACACGTCGTTGCCCATCGTCTTGGAGTCCATGACGATGTAGGCGCCGCCGTAGCTCTTGCGCAAGATGATGCAGATCCGCGGCACGGTCGCCCGGCCGTACGCGTACACGAGCTGCGCGCCGTGGCGGATCATGCCGCGCCACTCGAGGTCCTTGCCCGGATAGAACCCCGGCGTGTCGACGAGGGTGAGGATCGGCAGGTTGAACGAATCGCAGAACGAGACGAAGCGTGCCGCCTTCTGCGACGCCGGGATGTCGAGCGTCCCGGCGAGGTTCATCGGCTGGTTGGCGACGATGCCGATCGGTCGTCCGCCGACGGTTGCGAAGGCGGTGACGACGTTGCCGGCCCATCGTGCGCGGACCTCGAGGAGCGAGTCGTCGTCGACGATCGCCTCGGCGACCTGGCGCACGTCGTAACTGCCCGTGGACGACTCGGGGATGAGCTCGCCCGCTTCCGGACACGGGCGGTCGACCGGGTCGTCGAGCGGCCATCGGGGCGGTTCGAGATCGACGTGGTCGGGGAGGTAGGCGAGCAGGTCGGACACCATCTCGGCGCCGGCCTCCCGATCGGCGACGACACCCACGGGCAGTCCGGCGTTCTGCTCGAGCGGTCCCGGGCTGCCGAGTTCGTCCTTGGTGATGTCGATGCCGGTGAACTGGCGGACCATCACGGGACCGTTGACGAACGCATAGGAGCGCTCGGTCATGATGACGAAGTCGACGAGGCCGAGCAACAATGCCGGGCCGGACACCGCCGGTCCGTCGACGATCGCGAACGTCGGGACGGCACCGGAACAGCGGGTCAGGGCGCGAGCGACGCGGCCCCACCCGTCGAGCGCAGCGATGCCTTCACCGATGTTCGCACCGGCCGAGTTGACGACCATCACGAGCGGGATCCGCTCCTCGAACGCGGTCCGGGCCGCGATCTCCATCGTCATCGTCATCGTCTGGGTGAGCGGTGCCGCGGGTTCGACTGCGTCGAACTCGAGCCACGACACGCGTCGGCCGTCGAGGACCCGGATCCGAGTGCTGACCGGTCCGGGGACGGCCGCGGCGAGTTGGAGTTCGTCGAGGGACATCGGGTCGGACACTAACCGGACCGGCCACCCGGC
Source organism: Ilumatobacter sp. (assembly GCA_052032235.1). Taxonomy (GTDB): domain Bacteria; phylum Actinomycetota; class Acidimicrobiia; order Acidimicrobiales; family Ilumatobacteraceae; genus Ilumatobacter. Next base: position 6,954 of record JBPEWX010000253.1, read on the forward strand.
GACAGGGTGCCGTCGCGCTCGTTCGGTTCGTGCGGCCCGAACCGCAACTCGGGTCAGGTGGAGCGTTGCAGCGGGAAGGTCTCGGACCCGAGATGGACGCCGGGCTGGTCGGCGCCGTGCTCGGCGATCACGTCGGCGAGCACCTCGGCCACCGCGGTGGTGGCCGCACTGGGCGCCGGTCGGCGCCGACGAGCGAACGCGACGACACGGCGCGGCAGTTCGGGCACGGTGATGCGACTGAACCGGCCGTCGACCTGGCGTGGGGCGGCGGTCGCCGGCACGATCGCCGCGCCGTAACCGTCGAACGCCAGCGACGCGAGCAGACGGACACCGTCGATCTCGGCTTGCGCCCGCAACGTCACGTCGACGCTGCCGGCGGCCCGGTCGAGCACCCGACGCAACGCTGCGCCTTTCGGTGGGAGGAGCAGCGGCGTGTCCTCGAGTTCGGTGAGCGACATGGTGTCGCGGCCGGCGAGTGGGTGACCGGCCGGCGCGAGCAGGAGGAGGTCTTCGGCGAAGAGCGGCTCGACCACCAGTTCGGGGTCGTCGATCGGCAGGTGGATGATCGCGGCGTTCAGCTGGCCCGACAGCACGCCGGGCACGATGGTGGTGGTGGAACCCTCACTGACGATCGGGTGCACCCTGGGGTGGCGTTCGGCGACGGCGCCGAGCAGCTGCGGCATCATCCAGCGGGCCGTCGTGCCGATCACGCCGATGCGAGCGTCGCCCGAGACGTCGTCGTCGAGCGAGGCGATGTCGGCGGCGATGTCGTCGATCTCCTGCAGCACCCGTCGAGCACGCTCGACCACGCGCACGCCCTCTTCCGTCAGGCTGCCGTTCGACCGGTCGACGAGCGGGGCGCCGAGCTCGCGTTCGAGCTTGGCGACGTGACCCGACACGTTGGACTGCACGGTGTAGAGCGCTCGTGCCGCAGCGCTGAAGGTGCCGTGATCGGCGACGGCGACGATGGCGGCGAGCTGGCGGACGTCCATGCCGGGAGCCTATCGGCAAAACAGATAATGACTATCGTGATGTTCTACTTGCCAGATGCACACGTGCACGTGCATACTTTCACAAACAGAACGACGCGAGAACACCCCCCATGTTCCGCTCGGAAAGGGACTTCCACCAATCGGCCCCCCACCGAAGGAAGATCCCAGGTTGAGACGCCCCGATTCCCCCAATCGGGGCGTTTCCCGTTTTCCCGTTCGGTCCGGGCGCTGTCCGTGCTCGGCCGTGACGCGTAGGCTGCGGCCGTGGCATCACAGGGAGCGGCATTCTTCGACCTCGATCGCACATTGTTGCGAGGCGCGAGTGGGGAGGTGTTCTCCCACGCGATGAAAGAGGCCGGTCTGGTGAGCCGCTCCGTTCCGGGCGAGAAGTTCGTGTACCAGCTGTTCAACACGATCGGTGAGACGCTGCCGTCGATGGCACTCGCCCGACAGGCCGTCACGCTGGCGAAGGGTCGGTCGCGACGGTCGGTGCAGGACGCCGCCGAGACGGTCGCCCACCAGCTCGTCGCCATGGTGCAACCGTTCGCCGCCGGGGTCTTCGCGCAGCACCGTGATGCCGGGCGGCCGATCGTGCTCGCCACCACCACCCCGTACGACCTCGTCAAGCCCTTCGCCGACCTGCTCGGCCTCGACGACGTGATCGCCACCCGGTACGGCGTCGCCGCAGACGGTGACACGTACGACGGCACCCTCGCCGGCCCGTTCGTCTGGTCGGCGGGCAAGCTCGAGGCGGTCCGCGCCTGGGCGTCGAAGCACGACATCGACATGGCCGAGAGCTGGGCGTACTC
>JBPEWX010000254.1:0-2913 GCA_052032235.1 Ilumatobacter sp.
CGAGGACGTCGCCGATGCGATGGGCGTGAGCCGCATCACCGTGTACAACTACCTCAACGCCATCCACCGCTGAGCGGTCGGCCCGGTACGGTGCCGGGCATGGCACGCGGAGATGGCTACGACGTCGTCGGGTTCGACGCCGACGACACGCTGTGGAAGTCGGAGGACAGCTTTCGCGAGGCCGAGCAGCTGTACGTCGAGCTCGTGTCGCCCTACGCACCCGACGGTGTCGACGTGATGCGGTCGCTCGAGGCGATCGAGATCGACAACGTGTCGATCTCCGGGTACGGCGTCAAGGCGTTCGCGCTGTCGATGGTGCAGGCCGCGGTCACCGCGACGAGCGGAGCCGTCCCGTCGAAGGTGCTCGGCCGGATCGTCGACCATGCGCACGACATGTTGATGCAACCGGTCGAGCTGCTGCCCGGTGTCCCCGAGACGTTGGCCGCCGTCGGCCGGACCCATCGCCTCGTCCTGATCACGAAGGGCGATCTCGTGCACCAACTCCGCAAGGTGCGCACGTCCGGCCTCGACCACCACTTCGAACACATCGAGGTCGTGCTCGACAAGGACGCCGACACCTATCGCCGCATCCTCGCCGAGTGGGACATCGACCCGACACGGTTCGTCTTCGTCGGCAACTCGGTTCGGTCCGACGTGTTGCCCGTCGTCGAGATCGGTGGCGCCGGTGTCCACGTGCCGTACCACATCACGTGGGGCCACGAGGTCGTCGACGACCACGACGGCGGCTTCGTCGAACTCGAGTCGATCACCGACGTCCCCACCTGGCTCGCCGGATGAGCCCGGCACAGAACATCTACGACGACGACGATTTCTTCGCCGCGTACAGCGGGCTGCTCCGGCAGCGCGACGGCCTCGACGGGGCGCCGGAATGGCCGACGATGCGTGCGATGCTCCCCGACTCGCTCGACGGGCTGCGGGTGCTCGACCTCGGTTGCGGGTACGGGTGGATCGCCCGCTGGGCGGAGACGCAGGGCGCCGCCGAGGTGGTCGCCGTCGACGTGTCGGAGAAGATGCTCGCGCGAGCCCGCGCGTTCGACGACGACGGGCGCATCCAGTACGTCCGGGCCGACGTCGACACGTTCGAACCGCCGGGTCCGTTCGACCTCGTCGTCAGTTCGCTGACACTGCACTACCTCGCCCGCCTCGACGAGGTCGTCGGGCGGCTGGCGTCGTCACTGCGATCCGGTGGCCGGTTCGTGTTCTCGTGCGAACACCCGATCTACCTGGCCCCGACCGATCCACGCTTCGTCGAGCGCGACGGGGTCCACGAGTGGCCGATCGACCGCTATCACGTCGAGGGCGAACGGCACACCGACTGGCTCGGCACGAGCGGCGTCGTCAAGTATCACCGCAAGATCGACACGTACTTCGGTCTGCTCACCGACGCCGGGTTCACCGTGACCGATCTCGTCGAATGGGGACCGAGCGCGGCCGACCTCGCCGCCCACCCCGAGTGGACCCCCGAACTCGACCGCCCGATGATCCTCCTGATGGCCGCACGGTCGGGATCCGTCGGATGATGTCTGACATCATCCGACGTCCAGGGCTCAGAGCTTGCGGAGCTGGACCTCGCTGACGCGGTGGTCGGCCTGCTTGCGCAGGATCAGGCTGGCGCGCTCGCGCGTCGGGGCGATGTTCTCCACCAGGTTCTTGCCGTTGATCGTGCGCCAGATGTGACGAGCCGTCTCGTTCGCCTGCTCGTCGGTGAGCTCGGCGAAGTTGTTGAAGTAGCTGTCGGGATCCTTGAACACCGACTCGCGCAGGGTGAAGAACCGGTCGACGTACCACTCCTCGATGTGGCTGACGTCGGCGTCGACGTAGATCGAGAAGTCGAAGTAGTCGCTCACGAACTCGACGCCTTCACGGGCCACCTGGAGCACGTTGAGACCCTCGACGATGACGATGTCGGGCTGACGGACCGTGGCCTCCACACCGTCGAGGATGTCGTAGGCGATGTGGTCGTACACGGGAGCGGAAACCTCGGCCTCGCCGCTCTTCACCGCACGGAGGAACGCCAACAGCGACCGGGTGTCGTAGCTCTCGGGAAACCCCTTGCGGTCCATGATCCCGCGCTCGTTCAACACCGAGTTCGGGTAGAGGAAGCCGTCGGTGGTGATCAGATCGACCTGCGGATGATCGGGCCAGCGGGCCAGCAGCGCCTGCAGGATGCGGGCGAACGTCGACTTGCCGACCGCGACCGAGCCGGCCACGCCGATCACGTACGGCACCTTGGGTGCGATCGAGCCGAGGAACGTCGACGACACCCGTTGCAGATCCTGCGTCGCACTGACGTACAGGTTGAGGAGTCGACTGAGTGGCAGATAGATCGCGGCGACCTCGTCGAGATCGATCCGCTCGTTGATGCCGCGCAGCGCCTCCAAGTCGTGTTCCCGGAGCGTGAGGGGTGTCGCGGCGCGCAGCGCCGCCCAGTCGTCGCGCGAGAACGTCAGGTACCGGTCGGACACGAGTCCTCACCGTACGCTGGTGTGATGGCCCGATCGCAACCAGCGCGCAAGAAGCTCGGGCAGTACTACACACCGCCCGACCTCGTCGACCTCCTCGTCGAGCGCACGTTCGCCGACATCGATGCCGCCGGCGACTGGGCGGCGTGGCTCCCCACCCGGCCCGTCCGGGTGCTCGATCCGGCGTGCGGCGACGGTCGCCTGCTCGAACGGGTCCGGGTCGAGCTGCACATGCGCGGGTACTCCGTCGACGCCGTCGGGTGCGACCTCGACGCCGACGCCTTGGCGACCGTGTCACACCCGCGAACCCGAACGTTCCACGCCAACGCGCTCGACCACGACTGGGGAGACGAACGGTTCGACATCGTCATCGGCAACCCGCCGTACCTGTCGCAGATGTCGGCGTCGACCTCACGGGGCGGCTCCAGCA
>JBPEWX010000255.1:0-5042 GCA_052032235.1 Ilumatobacter sp.
CCACCCCGGCGACGAGCGGGTTGTCGGTCGCGAAATCGTCGAGCCAGGCGTCGATCAGGCCGCGCAGGTCGGCCAGTCGGGGTTCGTCGTGCAGGTCGCTCATCCGAAGCCGATCAGTGTCCGAGCACGAGGCGGCGGGCGGTCAGGTCGGCGTACAACCGCCGCAGGCGCGCCGCGGCGAACGCCCACGTGTAGCGCGACGCCCGGACCGACGCAGCGGCTCCCATCGCATCGGCCAGGAGCGGCTCGTCGAGGATCCGGGCGATCGCCTTGGCGAAGTGGGCCGGGTCGCGGTCGGCGACGAGGAAGCCGGTGTCACCGTCGTCGACGAGCGACTGCAGCCCGCCGACCGCGCTCGCGACCACGGGCGTCCCGCACGCGGCAGCCTCGAGGGCGACGAGACCGAAACTCTCGCTCCGGCTCGGCACCACCACCACGTCGGCGGCCCGGTAGTACGTCGACAGGATGTGGTGCGGCTGCGGTTCGACGAAGTCGACCTGATCGTGCAGGCCGAGCTCGTCGACCAGTTCGTGCGCTCGCTCGACCTCGCCGTCGCCGGTCGTTCCGGAGGCGCCGCCCACGATCACGAGACGGGCGTCCGACCGACCGAGCGCGTGGAGCGCACGGATCGCGACGTCGGGACCCTTCAGCGGCTGGATGCGCCCGACGAACAGCAGCATGGGAACGTCGGGGTCGACGTCGATCGCCCGGCGGGCACCGGCGCGGTCGCCGGGGCCGAACAGGGCGTGCTCGACACCGGGCGCGATGATCTCGATCTGACCCTGCGGGTCGCCGTAGAGCCGGCGGAACTGTGCCTCCTCCTCGGGGCACGACACGCAGATCGCGTCGGCGCAGTTGATCAGTTCGGCCTCGGCTCGATCTCGCCACGATGGTTCGGGATCGCCGCCTTCGGCCTTGACGCGGGCGAGGGTGTGGAACGTCGACACGAACGGGATGTCGAGTTCGTGCTTGATGCGATGGGCGGCGACGCCGCTCAGCCAGTAGTTGGCGTGGACGACGTCGACCCCGCCGATGATGTCGAGGTGTTCGAGCACCCGGTCGGTGAACTCGTCGACGACGTCGCCGAGCGCCTCCTTGGGCAGGTGGTGCGGGCCGGCTTCGATGTGCACCACCGTGTGGTTCGGTTCGACCGTGACCTCGCACGGCAGCCCCTCGCGGTCGGCGCGGGTGTACGTGTAGCACTCGACGCCGGCCTGCGCCAACGACGAGACCAGCTCACGGACGTACACGTTCATCCCGCCGCTGTCGCCGGAGCCCGGCTGCAGCAGCGGCGACGTGTGGAGGGAAATCACAGCCACGCGGCGCATCAGGGTCTCAAACACTACCGATGGGGTCAGCATTCCCCGGGATCGGACGCGCCAAACCGCATCCCCAGGGTCGGGCGCAGTCACCCGGAGGCGAGGAAACTCTCGTAGACGTTCAGCAGGGCGCGCTTCTGGTCGTCGGTGAGATGCTCGTCGGCGTCGATCGCCTCACGCACCGAACTCGTCCGGTATTCGTCCTCGGCCAGGATGCCCGCCTTCACGTACAGCGTCTCGACGCTGATCTTGAGGGCCTGCGCCACCTGCTGGAGGATCTCGGCGGACGGCTTGCGGAGGCCCCGTTCGACCTGGGACAGGTACGGGTTCGAGACGTCGGCGAGTTCGGCGAGCCGCCGCACCGACATCTCGGCTTGTTCGCGCTGGCGACGGATGAACGCTCCGACCCCGAACGGGTCGGCCGGGTCGCCGTCGGCGGGCGCATCGCTCGGTGCGCCACCGTCGGCGTCGGCCATCCGCGTCAGCTTCCGAGCAGGCCGTCGACCGAGGCCTCACCGTCGCGGTAACGACGAACGAGTTCGGCGCTGAGCGCATCGAGCCGGTCGAACCGCTCGCGACGATCGTCGGAGACCCGCCGCTCGTACGCGGTCAGTTCGCGCTCGAGTGTGCCGAGTTCGTCGGGGTTCAGGTCGTCGAGACGGCTGAAGCCGTGTTCCGCGCAGATCCGGTCGAGCTCGTTCGACAGTTCGTTGTCGCCGAGATCTTCGACCGGTCGCGGGGGTCGCGGCGCGCCGCTCGTCAGGTGCGACGACAGCACGACGCGCAACTCGCTCGACAGGTCTTCGGACCGCTCACCGCGCTCGCGCCGGTGCTGCTCGGCGCGGACCAGATCGACCCTCGCCTGTGCGACGCGTCGAACGTAGGACACGACGTCGTCTTCGGCCTGGAGCTTGTTCCGCAAGGAACGCAGCTCATCGAGCGACAGCGACCGGGGATCGATCGTGTTCGTCATTGTTCATCCTCCTGATACCGGCGGCAGTACCGCCAGTTCGTCAGCCGTTCCGATGGAATCGGTCGGGCCGGCCGGCTCTCCGTTGACCCAGATCTTGCAGGTGCCCAGCACGGCCTCGAAGGCCGGGCCGTAGCGCTCGCGCGCCGCTGACAGCACGTCGCCGACGGTGTCGCCCGGGAGTTCGTCCCGCCCGGTTCCGGCAGCGTCGCGTGCTGCTGCGAACAGGCGAACGGTAGCCACGTCGACGATCGTAGTTCGCCCGTCGGGCCGTTCGGGGTTCTGCCGGTACGGCCGTCGACCACGGTGTGCAGGTCAGCCATCGGCGACCTCCCCGGCCGGGACCGAGACCGTGGGCGCCGGGTCGGCGATCTGCTCCGTGGGGAGCAGTCCGGCGACCAGCCCGACGACCCCGAGCACGACGGCGACGGCGAGGACGGCGTGGCGTGCGGTGCGTTCTTCGAGATGCCGCGCCACCAGGTGGGCGTCGGCCTGCGTGGGGCGCTGCGAGGTGGCGACCGTGTAGAGCGCGCCGAGCACGAGTGCGGCCCCGATCGCGAGCAGGACGACACGGTCGTCGTCGTGCATCGCAGGGAGCCCGTGCGTCCACCGATCGCTCATACCCCGGAGTCCGACGGCGACGCTCACGGCGACGGCAGTGGCGATCGCCCCGACCCAGCGCCGCGGTGCGACGCCGTCGACATCGGTCCGGCCGACGACCTCACCGATCGCTCCGTACGTCCAGCGCGTGCGATCGCCGAAGCGGATGCGGCCCCGGCCGAGCACCACGTGGGCGCCGGCGATGCCGACGACGCCGGTGCACAGCGCGACGAGCGCCCACCACGGCGGCGGACCGAACGGCGACACGCCGAACAGCAGCCCGAGCGTGACCGCGAGGACCATCACGAGCCGACGGGGCCCGTCGAGCAGGATCGCGACGATCGCGGCGTCGGCGCTGTCGCGCCACCGCCACCGCGGCGCCGCTCGGACGGTCGAGCGCACGTCGTGATGCAGGTCGTCGGCGCGCGTCCGACCGACGAGATCGGCGACCGAGTGCGCGAACCAGTGGCTGTCGCGCGGTTCGTCGACGTAGACCGAGCGGGCCGTCCAGCGAGCGGCCAGACCGCTCGCGACGGCGAGCCCTCCGAGGAGTCCGGCGATCTCGGCCAGGAGAAAGGCGATGCCGACGGGGTCGAGGCCGAGATGCGTGATGCGCCATGCCAGCCACACCACCGATCCGATCGTCCCCACTGCGGCAGCAGCGACACCGGCACCCACGGCGAGGCTGCGAGCCTGCTCGTCGACGGTTTCGACCCGTGCACGACAGCGGACGCGTCGGTCACGACGCTCGTCGGTCGATTCGTGTTCGATGGTGGCCGTCGGCGGCATACGGTTCCGGTCGTGCGGAAGCGACGCTGGTCGTCGCTACTCATCCCGATATCGGCGCTACGCAGGCGCGACTTGAGTGCCGCCTGAGACACCACCCCGGAGCGGACACCCCACTGCCCACTGGTCGGGGCGGGGCGCCGATAGCCTCGCTCCCTCGTGGGCACAGAGAAACGTGAACGTCAGAAGGCCAACCGCCAGCAGCGCCTGATCGAAGAGGCGAAGGCCGAGCGCAGCGCCGCCGTCAAGCGCAACGTGCTGCGCTGGAGCCTCGCCGCGGTCCTCGCGATCGCCGCGGTCGTCCTGATCGCCTGGATCGGCGGCGCCTTCACCGGCGACGACGAGACCGAGACCACGATCCCCGACATCACCGTGCCGGTCGAGACCGTCCCGGTCGACACGACGCCCGAGGTCACGACGGCGCCCGGCGACACCACCCCCGCCGACGAGGCGAGCGGCAAGCCGTCGGTGCTCGTCCCCGAGGAGGCGCCGACCGAGCTGGTCGTCACCGTCATCGAGGAAGGCACCGGCGACCCGGCCGAAGCCGGCGACACCGTCGAGGTGAACTACGTCGGCGTCCGCTCCGAGGACGGCGTCGAGTTCGACAACAGCTACGACCGCGGCAGCCCGTTCTCGTTCACGATCGGGGCCGGTCAGGTCATCGACGGTTGGGACCAAGGCGTCGAGGGCGCCACCGAGGGCAGCATCATCCAGCTCGACATCCCGGCCGACCTCGCGTACGGCGACGCCGACCGCGGCGTGATCCGCCCGGGTGACGCCCTGTCGTTCGTCATCGAGATCGTCAGCATCACCCCGGGCGACGCCGAATGACGCGCCGCCTCGCCGTCGTCGGCCTCGCGGCCGCCCTCGTCCTGAGCGCCTGCGGCAGCGACGACGAACCCGCCTCCGGGCAGACGACCGACGCCGAGGCCGACGGCGCGTCGGCTGCCGACGACACGTCCGATTCGGACGCCGACGACGCCGACGACGCCGACGCGACCGAGGCACCCGCCGACGACGAGAGCTCGACGACGGCAGCCGGCGACGGCGACGTCGTCCCGGGCGACCCGACGACCGGCAAGCCCGAGATCCAGCTGCCGGCCGTCGAGCCGGACGAACTCGTCGTCACGGTCCTCGAGGAAGGTGACGGCGACGTCATCGAAGCCGGGGACTCGATCACCGTGCACTACGTCGGCGTCCTGACCGCCGACGGCACCCAGTTCGACGCCAGCTACGACTACGGCCAACCCGCCACGTTCGCGATCGGTGTCGGCCAGGTCATCTCCGGCTGGGACGAAGGGCTCGTCGGCCTCACCGAGGGCTCGACGGTCCAGCTCGACATCCCGTCCGACCTCGCCTACGGCGAC
>JBPEWX010000256.1:0-6073 GCA_052032235.1 Ilumatobacter sp.
AGGTGACGGGCGGCGGCCTCGGTGAGGATCGTCGAGTGCTCGTCGACGCGCCGCTCGGCGGCGCGGACGCGGTCGATGCGCTTCCGGAACCGTCGTGCGTCGCCACGGTCGCCCCAGTCGGCGAGATCGTCGGCGAGCCGATCGATCAGTTGGTCGAGCGTCTCGACGCGAGGTGCCGTGATGCCGGCGAGCGCCTCGACGCCGTCGGGGTCGACGACCCACCGGCGGCCGTAGCGGAACGACTGGATGTTGGTCTCGACGGCGACGCCGTTCAGCTCGATCGCCCGTTCGAGGTGCTCGGGTGCGACCGGGAGCGCGCCGAGTTGGGTGGCGACGCCGAGCACGAAGATGTTCGCGGTCGCGGTGCTCCCGAACAATCCACCGGTGACGGCGCCCGCATCGACGTAACGGTTGTGCTCGGCCCGCGACGACTGATCGAGACGGCGTCGCAGCACGTCGAACGACGGGAACGGCTTGCCGCCGGGATCGACCACCATCTCGCCGGTCGGGACCGCATCGATCGAGCCGACGACGACGGTCCGTTCCGGGCTGGCTCCCTCGAGGTGTTTGTCACCCGCGCCCGACAGCAGGTCGAACGACAGGTAGCAGTCGACCCCGCCCGGCACGACGTGGTTCGACGACGCCGGCGCGAGCCGGGAGATCCGGACGTCGCTGGTGACGGTGCCGGCCTTCTGCGACAGCCCGGTCTGATCGAGGCCCCGCACGTGGAAGCCGTCGAGCATCGCCGCGGTGCCGATGATCTGGCTGACGGTGACGACGCCGGTGCCGCCGATGCCGGACAGGCGCAGGGAGAACTCGTCCGGGTCGACGAGCCACGTCGGCGTCGGGAGGTCGGTCGGCGCCGCCGGGACCGTTCGTGCCTCGGGTCGGGCGTCGGGGTCGACGGTGACGGTCGCGAAGGCCGGGCAGTCGCCTTCGAGGCACGTCATGTCGAAGTTGCAGCTGGTCTGGTGGATCGCCGTCTTGCGACCGTACGGCGTGTCGATCGGCTGGACCGACAGACAGTTCGACTTGTCCCCACAATCGCCGCAGCCCTCGCAGATCCGTTCGTTGATCACCACGCGGAAGCCGGGCTTGGCGATCAGGCCGCGACTGCGGGCTCGTCGCTTCTCCGCCGCGCACCCCTGATCGTGGATCAGCACGGTCGTCCCGGTCACGGCCGCGAGCGTCGTCTGCGCCTCGTCGAATCGGACCCGGTCCCACACCTCGACCCCGTCGGGGAACGAGACGCCGTCGAAGCGCTCCGGAGCGTCGGAGGTCACGATGATGCGGCGGACGCCCTCGGCCATGAGCATCGTTGCGATCTCGGGCACGTCGACCGCACCGGCCGCGTCCTGGCCGCCGGTCATCGCCACCGTGCCGTTGTGCAACAGCTTGTAGGTGATGTTCGTGCCGGCAGCGACCGACGCCCGGATCGCCAACGACCCGGAGTGGAAGAAGGTGCCGTCGCCGAGATTCTGGATGAGGTGATCGCGCTCGACGAACGGTTGCATCCCGATCCACTGGGTGCCCTCGTTGCCCATGCACGTGAGTCCGACCATGTCGCCCACCCGCTCCGGGTCCATCAACGCGATCATGCCGTGGCAGCCGATGCCGCCGCCGACGAGGGTGCCCGCCTCGGTCCGGGTGCTGCGGTTGTGCGGGCAGCCCGAGCAGTAGAACGGGGTTCGGTTCACCGAGAGCGGGATGAGGTCGCGCCGGCGTTGCGGCTCGGGCTCGGGCGCCAGTCGGTCGGCGATCCGCTTCGACAGGTGATGGCGGAGCGCCGGGACGATGGTGGTGGCATCGAGCAGGCCGTTGTAGGGGAGGAGGGAACGGCCCTCTTCGTCGATCTTGCCCCAGACACGCGGCCGGTCGGGGACGTCGTACAGCGCGTCGCGCACCAGCAGTTCGAGCGTCGGGTTCTTCTCCTCGACGACGATCACGTCGCTCAGTCCCTGCGCGAAACGTCGCACGTCGTGGCGGTCGAGGGGGAGCGGCATCATGAGCTGGGCGAGGCGGATGCCGGCGGCACGCAGATCGTCGTCGGTGTCGAGGCCGATCAGCCGGAGCGCCTCGCGGAGTTCGTGGTAGGTGTGCCCCGACGCCGCGATGCCGACCCAGTCGTCACCCGAGTACACGGTCGCCCGGTTGAGACGGTTCAGGACCGCGTACTCGCGAGCGATCTGGGTGCGGACCTCGTGGAACTCCTGCTCCATCTCGAGGGTGTACGGCGTGATCAGTCGGCCGTTCGGCTGCGGCACGTACGGCTTCCCGTCGACCTCCCACTCCGGGATGATCGGCGTCACCCGTTCGGGATGGACGTCGATCGTGCCGGTACCGTCGGCGACCGCGGTCACGACCTTCAGGCCGGCCCAGATGCCCGACGCCCGCGACACGGCGACGGCGTGACGGCTGAGGTCGAGCGCCTCTTGTGCGTCGCCCGGGTAGAGCACCGGCATGTGGAGGTCGTGGAGGGTCGCATCGCTCGAAGTCGGCAGCGTCGACGACTTGGCGCTCGGGTCGTCGCCGACGACGGCGACCACCCCGCCCTTCGGGGCGGCCCCGGCGAACACCCCGTGGCGGATCGCGTCGCTGGCACGGTCGAGGCCGGGTGCCTTGCCGTACCAGATGCCGAGCACACCGTCGTACTTGCAGTCGTCGAGGGTCACCGCCAACTGGCTGCCCATCACGGCGGTGGCGCCGAGTTCTTCGTTGACACCGCGCTGGTTCACGATCGGCAGATCGGGCACCGCGCGGATCGCCCGGTCGACCTCGTCGCCGTAGGCGCCGACGGGCGACCCCTGATAGCCGCTCACGAACGCCGCGGTGTTCAGCCCGGCGGCCCGGTCGATCAGCAGCTGATCGAGTGGGAGCCGGGCGATCGCCTGGAGCCCCGACACGAAGACTCTGCCGTCTTGTCGTCGGTAGCGATCCGCGAGCTCGTAGGTGGACACGTCCGGTCGTGCGGTATCGGTCACACGCTCATACTGCCCCAAGTCGGGGCCCGCGTCATCCGCGCGCCCACGACGTCGCTCCTCCGGGTGACGAGCCGAGGCCTGTCGGGCCACGTATGGCACACTCGACGTCGTGATCGTCGTCGTCGGAGAAGCGTTGATCGACCTCGTCATCGAGCCGGACGGCACGGTGCAGGCGGCAGTGGGTGGCGCCCCGTTCAACACCGCACGCGGGGTGGGGCGACTCGGTGGCGACGTCGCATTCGCCGGAGCACTCGGTACCGACCGGTTCGGCGCGTTGTTGGCGAGTCGTCTGGCCGACGACGGCGTCGATGTCGCCGCCGCGCCTCGGATCGACCTGCCGACCACGCTCGCCGCCGCCGAACTCGACGAGCGCGGCGCAGCGACGTACCGCTTCTATTTCGCCGGAACGTCGGCGCCGGCGCTCGCCGCACCGCCGGCCGTGCAGGGCGACGTGCTCTTCACCGGGGGGTTGGGCCTCGTGCTCGAGCCGATGGCCGACACGATCGCCACCATGGTCGCCGGGTTCGGCGGCATGTCGATGGTCGACATCAACTGCCGCCCGCACATCGTCCCCGACCGGGCGACCTATGTCGACCGGGTTCGGAGCATCCTGTCCCGAACCGACGTCGTCAAGGTCAGCGACGACGATCTCGACTATCTCGTGCCGGGCGCGGCTCCGCTCGACGCCGCTCGCGGTCTGCTCGAGCGAGGACCGAAGGTCGTGCTGCTCACCGCCGGGGCGGAAGGAGCCGTCGTCGTGACGCCGTCGGGGACACGACGGGTGCCGGCCGTCGCCGTCGACGTGGTCGACACGGTGGGCGCCGGCGACTCGTTCGGTGCCGGCTTCCTCGTGGCGTGGACCGGCGGCGGTGACCTGTCGGCGTTCGACGATCTCGACCGCCTGGCCGATGCCGCCGCGTTCGGTGCTCGCGTCGCGGCGATCGTGTGTACCCGCCGGGGCGCCGACCCGCCGACGAGGTCCGAGGTCGGTTAGGCCGAGACCTCGGTCGGCAGCAGATCGAGGATGAACTCGGTTCGGCCGTGATGACCGTCGACGACGACGCACCCGAGCTCGTCACCGACCCGCCGGATCGCTCCGGACCGATGCGACGAACGCATCACGAGCCGGGTGTAGTGGAGCTGCCGGGCCCGCTCGACCATCGCCCGGCCGAGTTCGGTCCCGAGCCCCTCGTTGCGGTACTCCGGTGCGACGGCGAGGAACAGCTCGCCGGCGCCGTCGATCCGGGCCAACCCCACGACCTGCGTGTCGACGAAGATCGCCATCCGGAACCCGCCCCGCTGTCGCAGCGATGCGAGCAGCGCACGCGACGGCTTCGGACGGCTGCTCGCCGTCGGTCCGAAATAGCGACGCTCGACCTGCAACCGCGTGAGGAATTCGTCGATGTCGCCGGCCAGGGAGGGGTGATCGGCCGCGACGATCAGGGCCTCGACGGAGTCGGTGTCCTCGTGATGCATGTCCACGATCATGGCGGGACGACTTGAACGAGGACGGTCGAGCGTGTGAACCCTGTGTTTCCGAACTGCGATCAGACGAGGTAGTGCCGGACGGCGAGCCGTTCGGCACTGTCGTCGCCGGGCACCGGGAGCTGGCAGTTCACCCGCAGGCTCGGCCACTCGAGGGGGGCGAGTTGCTGGTACTCGAACGTGAGCTCGCCGGCAGCCGGGTGCCGGAACCGCCGGATGCGCGTCTCGAACCCGGACACGTCGTGCTCGCGCCACCATCGGGCGAAGTCGTCGCTCACGGCGTGGAGACGCTCGACGAGTTCGGCGAAGTCGGGGTCGCCGCGCAAGGTGGAGGTACCGGCCCGGAACTCGGCCAGCGCCTGGCGGGCGTGGATGTCCCAGTCGACGATCAGGTCCTGCGTCGCCGGGTCGCCGAACAGCACCCACAGCAGGTTCCGTTCGATGCCGTCGAGTTCGACGATGCGGGGATACAACCGAGTCTGCGCAGCGTTCCACGCCAGGAACTCCCAGCGTGGTCCGAGCACGTACGCCGGCGCCGGTTCGAGCGCCTCGATCAGGCGGACCAGCGCGGTCGGCGCCTCCTGCGGCGCCTCGACGGGGGCCGCCGACGGTTGCGCGATCGCGAGCAGGTGCTCGATGCCGGCCTCGTCGAGTTTGAGGGCACGACCGATCGCGGCCAACACGTCGTCGGAGGCGTTGATGCGGCGCCCCTGTTCGAGCCAGGTGTACCAGGTGAGCGACACACCGGCGAGCATCGCGACCTCTTCGCGACGGAGTCCGGGCGTGCGACGTCGCGATGCCCCTCTCGGCAGACCGACCTGCTCGGGCGTCACCGCATCACGCCGCGCACGCAGGAAGTCGGCGAGTTCCCCGCGGTGGTCGGTCGTCTGGCTCATCCGCACCAGTCGACCACATCCCCACCCCGAGGTGCCAGGTGGCGCTCACACCCCCAGAAGGGGTCAAGGACCGCGGTAGGTGCGGCACGGTTGGCCGCGGAGTGAATCGCAGGCCGGGGCGGGGCCGGGTGCGTCGATGCCGTCGACGACCGGGAGCACGAGGCGTGACGGGGTGACCGTGTCGTGGCCGATCGTGACCTGCTCGCCCTGGGCGATCGTGGTGTCGAACGCCCAGACGGCGCGGTTGCCGCCGGGCGCGTCGACGACGAGCCGCAGCCGGGACCCCTCGCGGAAAACGTGTCCGACCGGCAGGATCTCGACCCGAACGAGTGCGAACTCGCCGTCGGGCAGTGGCGCGGCGTCGGCTTCGAGGTGGGTGGCGACCGGCCGCAGCTCGGTCGACGCGTCCTCGTCGAGGGCGCGATGCGACGCACGGAGCCAGCCGCTCTGGACGTACAGCTCCTGCCCGTCGGGGCGCACCTCGGTCAGTGTGACCTCGACGTCGGTGTCGCCCAGGTTCGACTGCAGGAACAGGTCGACCGAACCCGAGCCGATCACGGCGACGTCGCCGTCGAGCGGTTCGGTGAGCCACGACCCGTACGTCCCGGGTCCGGCCTCCTGCCAGTCGTAGGTGACGTCGACGGTCCAGATGCCCGAGCTCGACCCGTCGTAGAACGTCTGCGGGATCGCCTCGGGCAATGCCAGGTACGT
>JBPEWX010000257.1:0-3417 GCA_052032235.1 Ilumatobacter sp.
CAACGATCTGCTTCGGACTCGTACGGGGCGTAGAACGAGATCCGGCTGATCACGTCGCCGTAGCGGCGACCGAGTTCGGGCGCGACCTCCTCGGGCGCACCGACGACGGCGAACGTGTTGAGGATCTCGTCGTCGATCAGGCCACCCATCTCGTCCCACTTGCCCTGCTTCGACAGCGCGTTCAGCTCGTCCTGCAGGCCGCCCCAGCCGTGCAGTTCGAGCACGCCGCGATAGGCAGGCGTCGACCCGTAGAACGCGATCTGCTTGCGGACGGCATCGGCGGCCTGCTCCATCTGCTCGTCGGTCGTGCCGGTCACGACGAACGACGGGCCGACGATCTCGAACCCCTCCATCGTCTTGCCGGCCTTGGCGCGACCTGCCTCGAGGGCGGGGATGGTCACCTCGCGGAGGAACCGCTCGGTCGTGAAGCCGTGGCAGAAGAAGCCGTCGCACACCTCGCCGGCGACCTCGGTCATCAGCGGGCCGACACCGGCGAGGAAGATGCGCGGCACGCCGAAGTCGCCGAGATCCTTCGCCGACGGGGTGAAGAAGGGGGTCATGAGCGTGTGGCGGTAGAACTCGCCCCGGAACTCGAGCGGTGTGCCGTTCTCCCAGGTGTCCCAGATCGCTCGGACCGCCTGGATCATCTCCCGCATGCGGGCGGCCGGCTTGCTCCACTCCATCGAGAAGCGCTTCGTGATGTGTGGCTTGATCTGGCTGCCGAGGCCGAGCACGAAACGGCCCTGGGTGAGGGTCTGCATGTCCCACCCGATGTTCGCCAGCAGCATCGGGTTACGGGCGAAGGCCACGGCGATCGACGTCCCGAGCTCGATCTCGGACGTCGTCTGCGACGCCAGCGCGAGCGGCAGGAACGGGTCGTGTGACGTCTCGGCCGTCCAGGCGCCGGAGTACCCGGCGGCTTCGAGCTCGGCGGCGTTGGCGGCGGCGTCGGTGATGGAACCGGAGAGGCTGGCGTCGACCTTCATGGACCGAGACGGTACGTGAGCGGCGCGCCGCCGGTCGATCCGAGCGGGAGACCGTCGATGTGACGTCGGTGACTTGTCGAGTCGCCGTCAGTCCTGGTCGCGGAGGAACTTCTCGACCTCTTCGGCCAGCTCGTCACCGCTGCGGTACTCGAGGCTGGGGCCGCCGGCGTCGATGTCGGCGACGTCGTCACCGGCGTCGTAGAGCTGTTCGAGCTGGTGGAGCATCGATTCGTGTTCGGGGTTGTTCGCCACGAGCTGGTCGAGGCGGCGCCCTTGCGTGATCACCTCGGCCCGCAACTCGGCGGCCTCGAACACGAGGCCGGTCGCCTCGCGGGTGCCGTCGAGCAACGCCACGCTCGCCGACGGGTACGGCATCGACGAGATGTAGTGAGGCACCTGCGCCCAGATCCCGATCGACGGGATGCCGCGGTCGTGCATCTCGCGCTCCAGCGCCGCCGCGGCACCGGCCGGCACGTCGATCGTGCTGCGCAGGAACGGCACTCGGGCCAGCACGTCCTGCGATGGGCTGCTGATCGAGAGCCGGGCCGGTCGGGTGTGCGGAACGGCGAACGGATAGGCGCCGAGGTGGGCCATGTGTCGAACGCCGAGCTCGACCGCAAGGTCGCCGACGATGCGTGTGAACCGGTGCCAGGCCATGTCGGGCTCGGGGCCGTGCAGGACGAGCACGTCCTGGCCGGTCTGATCGGTGCCGGCCGACAGCAGGATCCGCTCCCAGTGCAGCACCGAGTGCAGCCCCTCACGCAGTTCCATCGTGGGACGGCGGGCCCGGTAATCGACGTAGGTGTCGTCGTCGAACTCGACGATCGGTGAGGTCTCGGCGTCGGCGGTGATGGCGTCGATGGCCGCCTTCGCGGCGCCGCTCGCATCGATCCAGCCGCTCAGACCGACGAGCAGCACCGGGTCGGTCACCTCGGGTCGATCGTCCAGCCAGCGTGCGCTCGCGTCCTCCACCCGGCCGAGAGTACCGCCGATAGGGTGACTCGCATGGCGATCGATGTCACCGATGCAACGTTCCAGACCGACGTCGTCGACAAGTCGTTGACGACTCCGGTGGTGGTCGACCTGTGGGCGACGTGGTGCGGGCCGTGCCAGACCCTCACCCCGATCCTCGAGAAGGTCGTCGCCGAGACGAACGGTCAGGTCGAGCTGGTGAAGGTCGACATCGACGCCAATCCCGGCATCGCCCAGGCGTTCCGGGTCCAGTCGATCCCGATGGTGGTCGCGTTCCAGAACGGCCAGCCGGTCGACGCGTTCATGGGAGCACAGGGCGAACACGAGGTGCGGGAGTTCGTCGAGCGGTTGCTCCCGACGGCTGCCGAATCGCAACTCGCCGCGCTGATCGCCGCAGGTGACGAACCGTCGCTGCGGATGGCGCTGCAGGCCGATCCCGGGAACGAGGACGCGATCGTCGCCCTCGCCGAGATGCTGGTCGACCGCGGCGACGTCGACGAGGCGCTCGCGCTGCTCGAGCGGATCCCCGAGAGCGATCGCACCCGCCCGATCGCCGCGAAGGCCCGTGTCCACCTCGCTCCCGACGACGACTACGACGACAAGCTGACCCAGCTGCTCGATCAGGTGAAGACCGACGACGACGCTCGTCAGGAGTTCATCGACATCCTCGAGCTGATGGGCCCGCACGACCCCCGCACCGCGGCCTACCGCAAGCAGCTCACCGCCCGGTTGTTCTGACGGGCTCCGGCGACGAGCCACAGCCCGTCGTCGTGCCGGCACGTCCGTTCCCGGGTCGGAATGTCGTTCGCCCGGCGTAGTCTGATCGCACCGACTTCCTCCTGATCCGTCTCGCGCGCACGCGCGATCGACGAAGGAGGTGGTCGATGTCCGACCCACAGCTGTTCGAGGCCGCCGACGAGGCGCGTCCCGCAGGCGATCGGCGAGGGGTGGTCCGACGTCCCGAGCCCCCGGTCACGCTGGCCGAACGCGCTGCGGCCTGGTGGCGATGGTTCGGGCCGGCGCGCCTGGTGGCGACCGTCGTGTCGGTGCTCGTCGTCGGCATGCTCGGTTTCTGGCTCGTTCGCGCACCGGTCCCGGCCGCGGAGGCCACGTTGCCGGTCGCCGGAGCGACCTCGCTCCCGACCGTGACGCTCCCGCCGCCGACCACCGTGGCGTCGGCCGACCTCGCGCCGGAGACGACGCTGCCGGAGCCGGGCGCGCTGGTCGTGCACGTGGCGGGTGCCGTTGCCGACCCGGGCGTGTACGAGCTCGACGGTGGCGCCCGCGTCGACGACGCGATCGGGCTGGCAGGTGGGCCGTCCCCCGATGCCGACCTCGACGCCGTCAACCTCGCGCAGGTGCTCGCCGACGGTCAGCGATTGTTCGTGCCGACGATCGGCGCGGTCGACCACGCGGCGACGCCGGTACTGACGCCGAGTCCGGGCGACGCCGGCGCGTC
>JBPEWX010000258.1:0-3979 GCA_052032235.1 Ilumatobacter sp.
CATGCAGAACGACTTCTGTCACCCCGACGGCTGGTTGGCGTCCATCGGCGTCGACGTCACGCCGGCTCGTTCGCCCATCGAACCCCTGGTGAACGGGGTCCCTGCCCTCCGACGGGTGGGTGTCCCGGTGGTCTGGCTCGACTGGGGCGCTCGCGCCGACCGGGCCAACCTGCCGCCGAACGTGATCCACGTCTACGACCCGGAAGGTGCCGGTGTCGGCATCGGGTCGACCGAACCGACGGGCAGCCCGGTGCTCGAACGGAACTCGTGGAGCGCGGCGCTCGTCGACGAGCTCGAACGCATCGTCGCCGACGACGACATCCGGATCGACAAGCACCGGATGAGCGGGTTCTGGGACACCGAGCTCGACAGTGTGCTGCGCAACCTCGACGTCACGACGCTCCTCTTTGCGGGCGTCAACGCCGACCAGTGCGTCCTCGCGACGCTGATCGACGCCGCATGCGCCGGCTACGACACGATCATGCTGGAGGACGCCTGTGCGACGACGTCGCCCGACTTCTGCTGGGACGCCACCGTCTACAACGTCCGGCAGTGCTTCGGCTTCACGGCGCAGCTCGCCGACGTGGCGCTCGCGTGCGGTGAGGTGGTCTCGTGACGTCGCGGATCATCGACCACGTCGGCGCCTTCGTCGGCGACCCGGATCTGATCGTCCCCGGAGCTCCGTCGGGCCCGTTGTCCGGCACCACGCTCGGTGTGAAAGACCTGTTCGACATCGAAGGCACCGTCACCGGGGCCGGCAACCCGACGTGGGCTGCCACCCACCCGCCCGCCACGTCGACCGCGCCGGCCGTCCGACGGCTGGTCGACGCCGGCGCCTCCGTCGTCGGCAAGACGCTGACCGACGAGCTGGCGTTCTCGCTGTCCGGCACGAACGTGCACCACGGCACACCGACCAACGTGGCGGCGCCGGGCCGGATCCCCGGCGGGTCGTCGGCCGGGAGTGCCGCAGCGACCGCAGCCGGTCTCGTCGATCTGGCGCTCGGCACCGACACGGCCGGGTCGATCCGGGTGCCGGCCGCCTACTGCGGCATCGCCGGATGGCGATCGACGCACGGCTCGATCCCGATCGACGGAGTGGTGCCGTTGGCGCCGTCGTACGACACCGTCGGACTCTTCGCCCGTGACCTGTCGCTGTTGGCCGTCGCCGCGTCGGCGCTGCTCGGTGAGCAGGCCGGCATCGCCCCACCGACGTCGGTTCGCTGGCTCGCCGAGTGCGTGGGCGACGTCGAACCTGCGGTCGCCGACGCCGTCGCACGTCGGCTGTCGCCATGGGTCGACCCGGCCGACACGGTCGACCTCGGAATCGGGCTCGACGTCGCGCTCGAGGCGCAGCGCACCCGTCAGACCTGGGAGGCGTGGCAGGCCCACGGTCGCTGGATCGACGACCACGCGCCCGATCTCGGACCGGGTGTCGCGGCGCGATTCCGTGCCGGCTCCGAGGTCGTCGAGGACGATGTCGAGCGCGCCGACGTGGTCGCCGCCGAAGTCCGACGGCGGATGCACGAGCTGCTGAGGTCTTCGGTCCTCGCCGTCCCGGCTGCCGCCGGTCCTCCACCGCCGATCGACGCCGGCGCCGACCGGGCCCTGCACGAGCAGCGACGGGCGAGCACCCTCAGGTTGACCTGCACCGCAGGGCTGGCCGGAGCACCGGTCGTGGTGATCTCGGGCGCATCGGTCGACGGCCTTCCCGTCGGCGTCGCGCTGATCGGTCCACCCGGATCCGACGTCGGTCTGATCGAGCTCGCCGCCGGCCTGCACCACGAGCGCGGGGGTCGATGATGGAGCTGTTCGACGCCCGCCATGCGCCGTGCCACCGCATCACCGACGGCGACACCGTCAAGCTGGCCGTCGTGCGTCCACCACGCGACCGTGACGACACCAGCGTCACGTTCGAGGTGTGGGACCCGGGCGGCTCGCAGCCGCCGAACTCGCACCCGCGCTCGGTGGAGACGTTCTGGTTCCTCGCCGGCGAAGGCATCGCCGAGTGCGACGGTGAGTCGGTCCCGGTCCGGGCCGGAGAGTTCCTCGTGCTGCCGCCCGGCTCGGTCCATCGCATCCGCAACACCGGAACCGGGCGCCTCTACGCGATCACCACCATGTCGCCCGACGACGGCTTCGCCGACATGATCGAACGCGGACCGGTCGACGTACTCGACGAGTGCGACCTCGCCGTGTTGACGAAGGAGGCCTGACGTGGCGCGCACGATCGTCGTGACCGGCGCGTCGAGGGGGATCGGGCGGCGACTCACGCAGGTGCTCGCCGAACGCGGACATCGTGTCTTCGCCGCGTCGCGGCGGCCGGGAACCACCGGCGACGACGGTTCGAGGGTCGAAGCGATGCAGCTCGACACCACCGACCCGGGGTCGTGCCGCGCACTCGCGTCGGCGTTGCGCGAGCGCGTCGATCAGATCGACGTCCTCGTGAACAACGCCGGGATCAAGTCGGCTCCCGGCCGGCGGTGGGAGGCCTCGGCCGGACCGCTGCCGCTCGTCGAGCCGTCGGCCGTCGCCGACATCTTCGCGACCAACGTGATCGGCACCCTCAACGTGACCCAGGCCATGTCGCCGCTCATGCGTCACGGATCGGTCGTCCTCAACGTGTCGTCCCAGCTCGGTTCACTCGCCGACGGCGTCGACGTCGACTACGCCTACAACGCGTCCAAGGCGGCACTCAACATGGTGACCGTCACCATGCAACGTGACCTCGGCGAGCGCGGCATCTCCGCGGTGGCGCTCAACCCGGGATGGATCCGCACCGAGATGGGCGGCGACGACGCCCCGCTCGACCTCGACGACGCCGTCGCCGACATCGCCGATCTCGTCGGGCGCGTCGACTCGTCGTACGGCGGTCGTTTCGTCGACCGACTCGGCGAGCCGATGCGCTGGTGACCCGGCGGTCGCTCGCCGGGTCGACCGGTCAGCGGAGCGACGGGTCCCGATCGGCGAGCTGTTCGAATCGAACGGTCGAGTCGTTGCCGGCGTAGATGTCGGCGATGTTCCGGTTGAGCCAGTCGCGACCGGTGATCGGTTCGTAGTGCGGATCTTCGCCCGGCCCGACCAACTCGGGGAGCGGGGCGATGGTCGCATCGAGTGCAGCCTTCACGAAGAACGGCGACGACATCCGGGGGATGCTCCGGTCGGCGCCCGCCGGTGGCGTCAACACGCGGTGCGGGGTCGCCACGAACCGGTCGTTCGTCAGGCGCTCGAGCTGTTCGCCGATGTTGACGACGTAGGTGCCGGGAACGGGCAACACGTCTCGCCATCCGCGGTGGCGCTGATGCAGCTGCAACGAGCCGGGTCCGTCGTCCTGCGACAGCATCGTGAAGATGTCGCCGTCGCGGTGGGCCTTGAAGCGGAACGGAGACGGTTCGTGGCCGGCGTCGATGTCGTCCGAGTAGTAGTTGGCGACCAGGGTCGACGGGTCGTTCCCGACGAACTCGCTCAACCGACCGTTCGTCAGGCCGAGACCGGCCTCGAACACGCGCATCAGGCGCTGGGTCAGCGCGTCCATCTCGGCGAAGTAGGCGCGCCACACCGAGCGGAACGACTCGGGGACGTCGGGCCACAGGGCGTCGTGCATGTGGTCGCCGATGTCGTCGGGTGCACCGGCGGCGATCGCCTCGGCGACGGTGTCGTAGCGGCCGACGTTGAACGACTGCCGTTCGCTCGTGTGGTAGCCCGGGCCGTCGCCGGGACAGGCGTACCCTTGGTACAGCGAGTCGATCGGCGACTTCCAGCGGAGCTTCGTCTCGAGCGGCAACTGATAGAACGCCTTCGACACCTCGTAGAACTCGTCGAGCAGGTCGTCGGGCACGCCGTGGCCCGACACCAGCACGAAACCGACTTCGGTGCAGGCTTCGGCGACCGCTTCGGCGACACGGCGACGAGCATCGGCGTCGTCGCCGTCGAAGGCGGAGATGTCGACGACCGGGACGTCGGCGGCCGCCGAACCGGCGAC
>JBPEWX010000259.1:0-7958 GCA_052032235.1 Ilumatobacter sp.
AGGACTCGGTCGCCGTGCGGCCGACCGTGAGCGCGATCGTGGCACCGAGCCCGGCGCCGGATGCTGCGCCGAGCAGGTACGGGTCGACGAGCGGGTTGCGGAACACGCCCTGGTAGCTCGATCCGGCTACCGCCAACATGCCCCCGACGAGACCACCGAGGATCACGCGAGGCATCCGGATCTCCCAGATGATCGCCCACTCCGAGTCGCTGACGCCGGAGTCGATGTCGATGAGGGGCAGGTGATCGAGGAGCGCGAGCGGGACCCGCCACGCAGGTGGTCCGGCAGGGCCGACCATCGCGCCGACCATGATGGCGACGACGAGCGACGCGGCCGCGGTCAGGTACCACCCGACCGGTCCGAGTCGCTTCGTCGCCATCGTTCGGATCAGGCCGCGGCGAGTTGTGCCTGGACCGCGTCGGCCGCCGTGCGGAGGTACTCGACGATGCGGGGCCCCCAGCGGGACGCGATGTCGTCGTCCATCTCGATGACCGCGCCGTCCTGGACGGCCGTGATGGCGTCCCAACCGGGGCGGGCCGAGACGGTCTCGAGCGACTCACCGCAGCACTTCGTGTCGGCGAGGAAGATCAGATCGGGGTCCGCCTCGATCAGGAACTCGGCGTTGAGCTGGGGATACGAGGTCTCGTCGGCGGCGGCATCGGCGATGTTCTCGAGACCCAGCAGGCCGTAGACGGCGCCGATGAAGGTGTCCGAGGTCGCCGTGTACAGCTCGGGGCCGAGTTCGTGGAAATAGGTCAGCGGCTGCTCGGGCGCCGGCGGCAGCGAGGCGACGATCTCGTCGATCTCCGCCTGCATGTCGGCGACCACGGTCGCGGCCTCGTCCTCGTGGCCGGTGAGCTCGCCGAGCCCTTCGAGCTGGGCGTACGTGTCGTCGAGCGTCGCTGCGGCCGGTCCGTCCCACACGTCGATGCCGAGCGGCTCGAGCTGATCGCCGAGCCCCGTGAAGTCGCCCGAGATCAGCACGACGTCGGGCTCGTAGCCGGCGATCGCCTCGACGTTGGGTTCGTAGGCCGACAGCTCGTTCGGCAGCTCGAGCGCCCCCGCCGGATAGTTCGAGTACGAATCGACGGCCACGAGCATGTCGTCGGCGCCGATCGCGAACACCATCTCGGTGAGCGCCGGCGAGAGCGAGAGCAGGCGGAGTTCGTCGTCGTCCGGCTCGGTCGTCGCCGGTGCGGTCGTCGCCGGTGTCGTGTCCGGTGCGGTCGTGGCCGGCACGGTGGTGTCGGCAGCGACCTCGGTCGTCGTCGCGGCCACCGTGTCGGCGGTGGTGTCGGTGCTGGTGGTGTCGGCAGTGGTTGCCGCCGATTCGCTCGACGAGTCGTCGCCGCACGCTGCCACGACGAGGGAGAGGCCGACGACGCCGGCCAACAGTCGATGTTGCATGGAAGTTCCTCCACGTTGGGAGGACAAGTGGGTCAGCGGCCGGTGCGACCGGCCTGCGAACCGCCCTTGCCTCGAGGGTCTGGGTTTCGCGCAACGGAAGGGTTCGACCGGGCTTGTTCGCTCGGGACCCATCGGGTCTCGTCGACATCACCGTTGCGGGACAGCGCCGGACTCTCACCGGACTTCGCACCAACCGTGCAGCCAGCACTGTAGCGGCGGCGTGAGGCGCGTCGGCAACCCGCTTCGTATGCTCGCGTCCATGGCAGACGCCGACACGACCGATGCGCTCACCGACGATCCGCGACCCGACGGCCTGCGGAGCGCACCCTCGCTGGTCCTGGTCAACACGGGCAACGGCAAGGGCAAGAGCTCGGCAGCGTTCGGTGTGATGCTGCGAGCACTCGCCGCCGACTGGCCGGTCGCCGTCTGCCAGTTCATCAAGTCGGGCGACTGGAAGGTCGGCGAGGAGAAGATCGGGCGCCGACTCGGCGTCGACTGGCACTCGTTCGGCGACGGGTTCACGTGGGACAGCGACGATCTCGAGGTCGACAAGGCCCATGCGCGCGAGGGGTGGAACACCGCCAAGTCGGTCATCGAATCGGGCGACTACAAGCTGGTGCTCCTCGACGAACTCACCTACCTCTGCTCGTGGGGCTGGATCGATCTCGACGAGGTCGTCTCGACCATCCGGAACCGGCCCGATCACGTCAACGTGATCGTCACCGGGCGCGACGCTCCCGAGGCGATCGTCGAGTTGGCCGACACCGTGACCGAGATGCGCGAGGTCAAGCACGCGTACCAGGCCGGCATCCGCGCCAAGCGCGGCATCGACTACTGACGTCCGATGACGGGTGACCGGATCACCGTCCTGCTCGGCGGAGCCCGCGCCGGCAAGACGTCGTTCGCCGAGCGACTCGCCGCGACCGCCGGCGGTCCGGTGACGTATCTGGCCACGAGTCCTCGCATCGACGGCGACCTCGACCTCGAGGCGCGCATCGCCCGCCATCGTGCCGATCGGCCCGATGCGTGGTCGACGGTCGAGGAAGAGATCGACGTGGCCGGAGCGATCCGAGCGATCGGGGACGGCGTCATCGTGTTCGACTGCGTGACCACCTGGGTCGGCAACCTCATGCACCGCGGCGACGACGAGGCCGCCGTGCTCGCTCGCACCGACGACGCCGTCGACGCCGCACTGCACCGCAACGGCCCGACGATCGTCGTGACGAACGAGGTCGGCCTCGGCGTCGTCCCGCCGACCCCACTCGGACGGACCTACCGAGACGTGCTCGGTCGCGCGAACCAGCGATGGGTCGGCGCCGCCGACCGGGCACTGCTGATCGTCGCCGGGCGGGCGCTGACGCTCGACGCCCCGGAATCGTTCGGATGAGCGGCTTCGTCGGTGCGGTCCAGTTCCTGACGCGGATCCCGATCCGGACGGCCACTGCGATCCCCCATCTGCGGGTCGTGCCGTGGTTCCCGGTCGTCGGCGCACTGATCGGCGTCGCCGTCGGCGGTCTGGCTGCCGGTCTGTCCGAACTGGTGCCGACCACCGTCGCAGCGGCCCTCGCGGTGGTCGCCGGTCTGCTGATCACCGGCGCGTTCCACGAGGATGGTCTCGCCGACGTCGCCGACGCGTTCGGCGGCGGGGTCACCGTCGAACGTCGTCTCGAGATCTTGAAGGACTCCCGCCACGGCACCTACGGCGTCGCGGCGCTCGCCTCGTCGGTCCTCGTCCGCGTGGTCGCGGCAGCGTCGATCGTGTCGACGGCGTCGGTGTTCGCCGCCTTCGTCGCCGCGCACACGCTCGGCCGCACCGCCGCCGTGGTCGCGATGAAGTCGGCGCCGCCGGCGAGCGAGAGCGGCCTCGGCGCGTCGGCCGGGCGAGACCTCTCGCCCGTCACCGCGGCCGGCTGCGCAGTCGCCGGCCTCGGCATCGTCGCCCTGACGACGGGCTGGTGGGCCGTCCCACTGGCCGCCGGAGCGGCGGTCGCCTCTGCCGCGATGGTGATGCTGGCGGTGCGCAAGATCGGTGGCCTGGCGGGCGATGTCCTCGGCGCGGTCGAGCAGGTCGTCGAATGCACCGTGCTCGTCGTCGCGTCGGGTCTGGCGATGCGCCACGACCTGTGGTGGTCGTGACACGCCCCTGATCGGGACACCGGCGCAGCACTCACGTACCATGCGCCCATGGGGGAACGGGGAACGCAGGTGGTCGTGACGACCGATCGCTTCGACGACGATCTCGATGCACTGCTCGGTGAGTACGGGTTCCGGGTCGAGCAGATCTTCCCGGCCGACGCCCCGACGACCGCCGTCCTGTCACGACCGGGCGCGACCCTTCGACTCGAAGCCGGCGCCCCCGCCCGGCCGACCGAACTCCTCCTCACGGTCGAACGGGCCCGAGGTCCGGTGCGGCTGCCCGGCGGCACCCGCATCACCTTCACGACTCCCGACCCACGTATCGACGTGCCGACCAGCCGGCCGTCGCTCGTGATCCGGCATCACGACGGTGAGGCCTCCCCCGGGCGAGCCGGGATGCGCTACCACGACCTCATCCCCGACCGGTGGGGCGGCCGCTACATCGGGTCGATCATCACGATCCCCGACGGCGGACCGGTGCCCGACTACGTGCACTACCACCGCGTGCGCTTCCAGATGATCGCCGTGAAGAGCGGCTGGGTGAAGGTCGTCTACCAGGGGCAGGGCGAGCCGTTCGTCATGCGCGCCGGCGACGTCGTGACGCAGCCGCCGGGCATCCGCCACCGCGTGCTCGAGGCGTCCCCGGGGCTCGAAGTCGTCGAGGTGGGCTGTCCGGCCGAACACGAGACGCTCGCCGACTGGGAACACGAACTCCCCGACGAACTGCTCCCGGCCGACCACGAGTGGGACGGTCAACGCTTCGTTCGACACGTTCACGCCGACGCCCGGTGGGAACCCGGCCGGATCGCCGGCTGGGAGGCCTGCGACACCGGCGTCGCCGCAGCGACGCGGGGCTACGCCGGGGTCCGGATGGTACGGCCGGCCGGCACCGGCGACATCCCCGACGAGCTGCTCGCGTTCGACACCGAGTTCGCGCTCATCGTCGTGCTCGACGGCAGCCTGCGTTTCGCGATCGAGGGCCGACCAGCCGTGCTGCTCACCGACGGCAGCAGCGTTGCCGTGCCGGCCGGTCTCCCGCACCGTTTCCTCGACCCGTCATCCGACTGCCAGCTCCTCGTGGTGACCGTCCCGGCCGGCACGCCGTAGCGTCGGATAGCCTCACCGGTCGTGCCGATACCGACACCCATTGCCCAGGCCGGTCGCGGGTTCGCGATGGGCGCGGCCGACATCGTCCCCGGAGTGTCCGGCGGCACGGTCGCGCTGGTCCTCGGCATCTACGAGCGGCTCATCCGCAATGTCCATGCCGGCGCCCACGTCCTCAAAGAGGTGCTCCGCGGTCGGTTCTCCGAGGTCGTGCCGTCGCTGCGCAAGGTCGAGTGGGTCTGGCTGTTCTCACTGCTCGCCGGGATCCTCGTCGCGGTTGCCGCGCTCTCGTCGATCATCGAGACCCTGCTGCACGAGCAGCCCGTTCGCATGGCGGGGCTGTTCTTCGGCCTCGTCGTCGGCTCGATCACGGTGGCGTGGCGACTGGTCCGCCAGAGGTCGCCCCGTGAGTTCTCGGTCATGCTGATCGTCGGGATCGTGCTGTTCCTCGTGCTCGGACTGCGCAACAACACCGAGGTCGCCGACGACGCCGCCGAAGTGGTCACCAGGTCGCCGTGGATCTTCCTCGGGGCCGGCGCCATCGCGATCTGCGCGATGATCCTGCCCGGCATCTCCGGCTCGTTCATCCTCGTCATGCTCGGGATGTACACCGAAGTGCTCGGTGCCGTGAACGACCGCGACATCACCTCGCTGGCCGCATTCGGCATCGGCTGCGTGATCGGCCTGGCGCTGTTCTCGACGGGGCTCAACTGGGCACTCGAACACCATCACGATCTCGTGATGTCGGCGATGATCGGGCTGATGCTCGGCTCGCTGCGCGTCCTGTGGGCGTGGCCGGGCGGCACCGCCACGACCGAGCTCGGCTCGCCCTCGGGCGACGTGTTCGTGCCGATCCTCCTCGCCGTCGCCGGCGCCGTCCTCGTGATCGGCGTCGAACTCGTCGCCACCCGCCTCGACAAGGCCGACCCCATCGCCTGAGTCCAGACCCGACTCGAGCCGCCTTCGACTCCGACAGCGGGTGCGCGACGGGGACGTTCTAGCCTCGGGGCATGAGTGAGCGCATCGCTGTTCGCACGTGTCCGCTGTGCGAGGCCGGGTGCGGCCTCGAGATCACCCTCACCACCGGAGACGACGGCGCCGAGACGGTGAAGCGCATCCGCGGTGACCGGGACGACGTGTTCTCGGGCGGCTACATCTGCCCGAAGGGCTCGACGCTCGGCCACCTGCACGACGACCCCGACCGCCTGCGGCGGCCGGTCGTGCGGCGTGACGGCGAGTTCGTCGAGGTGTCGTGGGACGAGGCGTTCGCCACGATCGAGGCGGGTCTCGTGCCGCTGCTCCAGGAGCACGGACGCGACTCCTGTGCGATCTACCTCGGCAACCCGGGCGCCCACAGCCTCGGTCCGATGCTGTACAACCGCAGCCTCATCACGGCGCTCGGGAGCCGCAACCGGTTCTCGGCTTCGACGGTCGACCAACGCCCGAAGGAACTGTCCGCCGGCCTGATGTTCGGTTCGGTGAGCGTTCCGGTGCCCGACCTCGACCGAACCGACTTCCTCCTGATGCTCGGCGCCAACCCGCACGCCTCGAACGGTTCGCTGTGCACCGCACCCGACTTCCCCGGGCGCCTCGACCGGATCCAGGAACGCGGCGGCACGATCGTGGTCGTCGACCCGCGTCGCAGCGAGACCGCAGAGCGAGCCGATCGCCATCTCGCGATCCGACCTGGTGGCGACGCGCACCTGCTCGCCGCGATCGCCAACGTGCTGGTCGCGGACGGCCTCGTCGATGTCGGCCGACTCGCCGAGCACACGAACGCGCTCGACGACGTCGTCGACGCACTCGAACCGTTCACCCCCGAGCGGGTCGAATCGGCGACCGGGCTCGACGCCGACACGATCCGCACCCTCGCACACGACTTGGCGGCGGCGCCCACCGCAGCGGTGTACGGCCGCATCGGCACGTGCACACAGGAGTTCGGCACGCTCGCCTCGTGGCTCGTCGACATCGTCAACCTGCTGAGCGGCAACCTCGACCGGGTCGGCGGCGCGATGTTCGCCAAGGGAGCCGTCGGTCAGCCGTCGACCAAGGGCGCTCCGGGCACGGGTCGCGGGATGCGGATCGGTCGCGTGACGAGTCGCGCCTCCGGCCGGCCCGAGTCGCTCGGCGAGTTCCCGGTGACGGCGCTCCCCGAAGAGATCGAGACGCCCGGCGAAGGGCAGGTCCGGGCCCTCATCACCGTTGCCGGCAACCCGGTCTCGTCGAACCCCAACTCGGAGCGTCTCGACGCAGCGCTCGGGTCGCTCGAGTTCATGGTGTCGATCGACCCGTACATCAACGAGACGACCCGCCACGCCGACGTGATCCTGCCGCCGCCGTCGGCGCTCGAGAAGAGCCACTACGACATCGCGCTGCTCAACTTCGCGGTCCACAACGTGGCCAACTACTCCCCCGCCGTCGTCGACGCCCCCGACGGACAGCCCGAGGAATGGGAGATCATCCTCCGCCTCGCCGGACTGCTCGGCGGCGGCGGTGCGAACGCCGACGTCGACGCGATCGACGATCAGGTCGCCGCAGCGGTCCTCGGTGCGACGGTGCGCGACGAGCACTCGCCGGTGCACGGCCGCGACACGGCGGAACTGACCGAGCAACTCGGCGACCGCCGCGGCCCCGAGCGGCTGCTCGACATCATGCTCCGCACCGGCCCGTACGGCGACGCGTTCGGCGCCGACCCCGACGGCCTCTCACTCGCCGTGCTCGAGGCGAACCCGCACGGTGTCGACCTCGGCGCGCTCGAACCCGACCGCATCCCCGAACTCCTGCGCACCCCGTCGGGCAAGATCGAGGCGTTCCCCGATCCGATGCGTGCCGACATGGATCGCTTCACGGCGTCGCTCGATCGCGAGACGGACGGCATGGTGCTCGTCGGGCGACGTCACGTCCGGTCGAACAACTCGTGGATGCACAACGTGCGCGTCCTGACCAAGGGCCGAAACCGATGCACCCTGCAGGTGCACCCCGACGACGCCGACCGACTCGGCCTGCGCGACGGTGCTCCCGCCACGGTGCAGTCCCGGGTCGGTGAGGTGTCGATCGACGTCGAGGTCACCGACGGCATCCGGCCGGGTGTCGTCAGCATCCCGCACGGCTTCGGACAGAACATGCCGGGCGTCCGGCTGCGGGTCGCACAGGAGTACCGAGGCGTCAACACGAACGTGCTGACCGACGAACTGTTCTACGACGAGATCAGCGGCAACATCGCCCTCAACGGCGTCCCGGTGACCGTGTCACCGAGCTGACCGGGTCGCGCGGACGCAGCGGCCGCAACGGCGTACAGTTCGCGGTCGATG